>JAFGTL010000684.1 GCA_016934125.1 Candidatus Hydrogenedentota bacterium | reverse complement strand
CTGGATCGCCACCGCCAGCACGTCCAGGGCCTGCTCCACGTACTCGTCCAGCCGAACCGTCTCGATGGAATCCTCGCGCAGCAGCGTCAGCTTGTGGAAGTCCTGCACCTGCCGGCGCAACCGCTCCACGTTGTCCTGCACGATGCGCATGCCTTCCGCCCCCTCCGGCGACACGACTGACTCGCCCACGATCTCGACGGCCGTCCGGATCGCCGTGAGCGGCTGTACGAAGTTCCGCGCCAGTTCCACCGCGATGCTCCCCAGACTCGCGTGATGCGCCACGTGCAGCAACAACTTCCCCTGTTCCCACTCGAAGGCCAGGAACCAGCCGCACATGTCGAGAAACTCTCGAAGCTCCGGATCGTCCCCGCGTTCCGCATCCACGTAGAACGCCACCGTACACGTCGGCCGGCCCTGAAGCGTCTGGTGCGACACGTACCCGGCCAACGCGTCGAGGTCAACATCGCCCAAGTGCCGCCGCAGCCAGCCCGCAAGCACCTGTTCCGGATCCACCTGCGCCAGCAACGGATCGAAGCTCCCCCCATCGAAAGCCACGTCGGACGCCTGAAAACGCGGCGCCTCGTCCCCCTCGCGCGACACCATGGCCAGCTTCTGACGCAGGCTGTCGCACACCGCCAGACACCGCAGAGCAATCTGTTCCGACAGCCGCTCGAACACCTGGCGCAACAACTCGTCCTCGCTCAGGTAGCTGCGCGAAAGCTGCGTCAACTGCACCAGCGCCCGCAGCCTCGTGTTCGTCGTCTCGCACGCCGTCGCGTATTGACGGATGTCGGCCGTCGCCGCGTCCACCCGCGCCCGCAACTGCTCCCGCTCTTCCATCAGAAGATGAAGCAGGTTCGAACGCTCCCGCAGCACCGTGTGGTGCCACAAAGCCCTCGCCATCGACGCATTCAGCGTCGTCACGTCCACCGGCTTCGTCAGGTAGTCGAACGCACCCGCCCGCATCGTGTCAATCACCGTCTCGGCGCTTACGTCGCCCGTCAGCACCACCGGCACCAGCTCCGGATCCTCCCGGACAAATTCCGCCAACAGCTCCTGCCCGCTCCCGTCCGGCAGGCCAAGATCCACCAGCGCGCACGCATACCGGCCCTTCACCAGCATCTGCCTACCCTCGGCGCAGGTGCTCGCGCAATCCGGACGGTAGTCGAGCTCTTGCAGTACCTCGGACAATACGGTAGACTGGGTAACCTCATCCTCAACGATGAGGATACGCGGGGCATCGGGCTCCCGGGGTGTCGCTTCCATTACGATATCCAGTTACACCCGTTTCTCGACCCAAGGCTCAAAGGTGAAGGCGAAACGCAAAGCCCATACTAGCGCAAATTGCGGACTTGTGTCAATAGATCTCTCGGCGCGGAGACCAAACGTCGTAAAAAAGTTGTCAGGCATGAACAGGTTGATGCCATCCCCGGCCCCCCATGTCTCTCCGGACACGGGCACCCTCTCGGGGCTCGAACCACAACATACTGCTAATAAAAATGTTACACAGGGCAACCCGCGACACAAAGGCGTTGGCACACGAATTGCTCCCCTCCGGACGGCGTTACAGGAGTGTTCTGAATGGATGACATCGCGAGACTCAAGGAAGTTGTAGACGATCTCCAGCAACGCTTGCGCGACGAAATGCGCCACCGCGCAGACCTCGAACGACGATGCAGTGTCCTCGAGAAACTCGTATACCGTGACCCCTCCACGGGACTGCGCACCGAAAGCTACATGCACGCCCGCGTTCGCGAGGAGATCGACCGCTGTATCCGCTATCCGGCCTCGGCCTCCCTCGTCACCCTATGCGCCCCGAACGGGCGACAAGACGTCGTATCAAACCTCGGCCTCCGCCTGTCTGACGAACTCCGCGAAGCCGATCAGGTGTTCCGCTTGGACGGCCACGGGCTCGCCATCCTCCTCGTCGAGACCCCGGAGGACGGTGCCCGCCGCGTCCTTGAACGCCTCGCGGCCGACCTCGAGCAGTTCATCAAGGGCTATGGCTACACCGTGACATCCTTCCCCGTCGACGCGAACCTCGCCGAGGACTTCATGGATCTTGCCATGTCACGGCACAATCGGCTTTCACAGGAGATCCGCCCCAACGGACTCCGCGCGAGCAGCCCGCAGCCCTCCGCGCCCATGCATTGACGCGAGCCCCGTAAACTCCGCGTTCTCGGCACAGAATCCCTCTATTCCGGCATCACCCGCCCATCGATCCGGCTTTCCCGCGCTTGACGTCTGCGTCGGCTCACCGCGCCGAGAACCACGGCACCCAGCCCGCGCACGAGCACGCCGAACGACACGAACTGCCCCAGCACCGGCACGCAGAACGCCCCTTCAGCCACAAGGCCCCCGAGCGCGATCCCCCTAAGAGGCGCCTCCTCCGCCGCGGCCGGAACGAGCCGTCGTCCGAGGCTCGTGTACGCCACGCCATATCCCACCAGCACCATGGCGCCAAGGCATGCCAGGAGCAACAGCCCAAGCACCGCCAGCACCTGGGTGGCGATCAGCAGCACACCCAGTCCGGCGCCCACGAGGGCGTTCACAGTGCCGACCACGACGCACCGCGCGGCCCGGCTCTCGTAGGCTTCCACCATCCGGTTGCTGGCCCCGGGCCACGTTGCCCCAAACCACACAGCCGCCGCAACGAACCCGACCTTTATCACCACCACCGCCGCAAGCATCGCCAGGACCCCCAACGACGCGCTGCACTGGCCGAGGACCTCGCCCACCCTCTCTCCGGGCTCGCCCGCAGCGCCCGCTGTCTGCATGAGTAGTGCCATCAGCCTCGCCGAATCCATGTCCAATCCTCCTTGCGCCTCCGTCCTCCCGTGTCAGGAGTGAGCGCGTCCTCCACCGTGTCCTTGTCTCCCGGGCGCCCTGTCTCGGCGGCCGCGCGCCGCCTCTACGCCGTTGAGTCCCATGAGCGCCGCTGTGCCCAAGCACACCGCCGTCCACATCAGCCCCGGCGACAACGCCGCCCAACCGCCTAGGCGCGCCACCCATTCGCTCCCGAAGCGCCACCAGCCCGCCGCCATCGACACGGCGCAGCCCCGCCAGTCCGGCGTCGCCACCAAGCCGGCCACGGCCGGCCAGTCCAACCGCGCCAGCCATGCCGCCGCCGCATCCCCCATCGCCCCCGCCCGAACCGGCAGCGGGAACCACCACCCCAAAACGGCCGCCATCGCCACGAGGGCAACCGCGCCCAGCGCCAGATGCAATCGCTTCGGCCAAGCCTGGAATCCCGCCGGCCCTTCGGCCCGGGCCTCGGCGTCGCCCGCAATGCGCTCAACGAGCCGGCCCGCCAACCCCGGCCCGGGCTCCTCCCGCGGCAGCTCCCCGAACGCCACCGTCAGCGCCGCGAGCCGGTTCGCATATCCGCGGCAGCGCCCACACCGTTCCAGGTGCGCCTCCAGCCCGTTCGTCAGCGCCTGCCCCCTGTCGAACCGCTCGCGCAACGTGTCCATGACTTCGCTGCAACACATCACTCTTCATCCTCAATGAGCCAGCGCCGGAGCGCCTTCCGCGCCCGGCACAAAGCCACTTTCGCGGCCCCCTCGCTCATGTTCACCACGGCCGCCGCCTCCCGAACCGTCATCCCTTCTTCATAGTGCAGTGCGATGAGCAACGCCACCCGCCTCGGCAACCGCGCCAACGCCGCATCAAGCCGGGCCCGCAGCTCTTCCTGTCCTGTGTTCCCAAGCCCCGGGTTGCCCGCAGGGATCTCCTCGACATCAACCGGGGCCGCATACCCTCGCCGGCGCCGCGTCCGCAACGCGTTGAACGCCGCATTCATCGCGATCCGATACAACCAGTTCCGGAACGGCCGGGCCTCGTCGTACTGCCCCAAAAAACGGAACGCCCGAAGGAACGTCTCCTGCGCCAAGTCCTCCGCTTCGTCCCGGTTGCGCACGAGTCGAAACAGGTGGCCGTACACGCGCGACGAATACCGCTCCACGAGGTGGGCAAACGCCGCCGTGTCGCCCGCCCGCGTCCGGGCCACCCAGTCTCGCTCCGCCTGGGCCGACTCCCCTGCCGCGAGGTTCGCGTCCTGCTTCCCGGTTCCGGCCACGTGTTCCTCCAGCCCGTGGGAGAAGCCCCCGCCTGGGGCTCCTCCCCTCTCCTCGTCCGCCGCGCTGAGTATAACCGGACTGCCCACCCGCCCATCGCCTTCATCATCGCACGGCCGCGGGCCGGAATTCGCCGACCGCCGCCAAGATGCTCTCGATCGGCACCCGGACTGACGCCTCGATCTGCGCCCCCCGCGCCTCCGTCGCAACCTGCCAGAGCGGCCCCGCATCGGCCAGGTGCAACTGGGCCATGGCCACGGCCCCGCGAACCAAGTCCGCCAGCAACTGGGCGTTGTGCGCGTCCTCGGCCTGCCCCTGAGCCGACAGGAGCGCATCGGAGTCGCCTGCGCGCAGCTCGATCACCGCCGACCTCAACCGCCCCAAGGCCGGATTCTGCGCAAGGGCCGAATCCGCCGCCGACGGGCGCCACGCGATCAAGAACGCATCCACATCCGCATTCAGGGCTCCCGCTCTCGAGGCGAGGGCCTGCGAGGCGGCCGCGCTCGCATCGATGGCCTGCCGCAGCAACTCCGGCCATTCGCTGATGGCCAGCACATCCCGCGCCAGGAACGCCGCGTGGCTCATCTTCCCGCTGTTCTCATCGCGCCACACGTGCACCGGGATCCCGGCGTACATCTGCTCGGCGTACTCCGGATTCGACGCCACCAACCCGATCAGGTTCTCCTGATACCACGTCCCCTTCAGCAACACCAACCCCTTGCCGCCCTCCTCCAAGTCGCCCGCGAGCACGAAGCCCCGGACGTCCCGCAGCAGGTTGACCCCCGCGTACGCATCGATCGCTTCGCACAGGGCGTCGAATTCCGCCGTATCCAGTGTGTGATGAAGCCGATCAAAGGCCCGATGCCGCGTGAGCGACTCCAGGTTGATCCCCAAGGCCATCTCCACGTCGCCCGGGACATAGCCCAGGAGTTCCCCGGCCGGCGATCCGGCCACGGCCGCCCCGCACCATACGAGCCCCGCCAGTATCAACACGAATCCCGCTCGCTGCCTCATGCCTTCCTCCTTGCGGGAGACCGCCCCGCGTCGTTTCCTCTCGGTTTCGTCCGCTTCTACACCGGCCCGGCCCGAAAGGTTACACCGCCCCGGAACGCCTGCCCGCCCCCGACTCCGCCGGCTTCGGGTGCGTGCCACATGCAAACCGTGCGGCATCGTCCTATAATGGCCGGGACGCTTCGGCGACTCGCCGTCGGCGCGAGAG
This sequence comes from Candidatus Hydrogenedentota bacterium, assembly GCA_016934125.1. Classification (GTDB taxonomy): domain Bacteria; phylum Hydrogenedentota; class Hydrogenedentia; order Hydrogenedentales; family SLHB01; genus JAFGTL01. The sequence continues at coordinate 2,138 of JAFGTL010000684.1, read as the reverse complement.
ATGCGCCACCGTTGACAGAGGGAGGGCCCACGCATGACACCGTCTACACCCCGAAGGCGAGAACACACCCATCCGGCCCCCGGTGCACCCCCGGGCACCTTGACGGCCCACCCGGGCTCATCCCAGCCCGTCATCCATATGATGTCCTACGATCAGGATACGCTCATCGACGAGGAGATCCACGACCTGGCCGTCATCGCCGAGCACCTCGGCCGGCGGCCCGTGCTCTGGCTCAACGTCGACGGGCTCGGCGACATCGACGTCATCGCCCAACTGGGCGTCATGTTCGGCCTCCACCGCCTCGCACTCGAAGACGTGCTCCAGTACCACCAGCGGCCCAAGATCGAGGAATACGGCGAACACCTCTTCTTCGTCCTGCGGATGCTCGAGGACGGCGGCCCCGTGGCCACCGAACAGCTCACCCTCTTCCTCGGCGACGGCTTCGTCCTCACCTTCCAGGAGCATCCCGGCGACTGTCTCGACAACGTCCGCCGCCGGATCCGCGAAAGCATGGGCCGGATCCGGACGATGGGCGCCGACTACCTCGCCTATTGCCTCGTCGATGCCGTGGTCGACTACTACTCCCCGAAGATCGACGAACTCGCCGAACGCGCCGAAGACCTCGAAACCGAAGTCCTGTTCGAACCCGGACGCGACACCGTACTCCGCATCCACGAAATGAAGCGCGACCTCCTCACCATGCGACGCGCCGTGGCCCCGCTCCGCGAGGCCGTCAATGCCCTCATCCGCGACGAGCATCCCGCCGTCACCGACGCAACCCGCGTCTACTTCCGCGACTGCCACGACCAGGTCATCCAAGTCGTCGAACTGGCTGAAGTCCAGCGCGAACTCGTCGGCGGCCTGCTCGACGTATACCTCTCCAACGTCAGCAACCGAATGAATGACGTCATGAAGGTTCTCGCCGTGATCGCCACCCTCTTCATCCCGCTCACCTTCCTCGCCGGCGTATACGGCATGAACTTCGACCCCGACGTTTCACCCTGGAACATGCCCGAACTCCGCACCTACCTGGGATATCCCCTCGTCCTCTTGGCCATGGTTCTCATCGTCGTGTTCGAACTCATCCTCTTCCGGCGGAAAGGCTGGTTGGGCGGCCCCCCCGCAACGAAGAAGAAGAACCGGAATCAACGAGACGGCCGTCCAGACACCTAGCCGGCCCCCGCCGCTGGCGCCTGTTGAACACCCGGCCGCCTTCGCCTACGAATTCGGCCGCGCCCGCGATGGCCGCGGCCAAGCATGCAAGGGAGGTTCGCATGCACATAGTACCCGGCAGACGCCGATCCCGTCTCATGCGCCTGACGGCCTTCGCCGCCGCGGCGTGCGCGTCGCTGGCCGCGCATGCCGCGGAGGACTTCCTCGCCGGGGAACGGGCGCAGGAATGGGATGCCATCTCGCAGCACATGGCTGAATTCCGCGGGAACGAGGCCGCCCAGGCCCGACTCCGGCGCGAAGCCCTTCGCGATGCCGCGCTCATCAACGACGCCGACCGCGACCCCCTCGATGTCGTCTTGCGCCGCACCCGGGCATTGCTCGACGACATCGAAACCATGGACGGGGCGCCCGATCTCTCCCGCGTGCGCACGCGGCTCGACACACTGTCGCGGCAGTCGGCCGGACTCCACGCTGACGCCCCCGAGCGCAGGCAGGCCTTCGATGAGGCCTGTGCGCTCCGCCGCCGGATTGCGTTCAGCAACCCGCTCCTCGATTTCAGCCGCATCCTCTTCCTCAAACATGATCGGGCCCGTTACCAACACATGGTGGATCAGTACTTCGGGTTTCACGCCCTGCCCACCGGCGGCGTCTACGTGCTCGATGAGCCCTTCGGCGAGCATCCCGACATGCACGACGTACTCGCCGGCTCAACCGTCGCCAATGGCCGGCTCAAGGGCAAGTCCCTCGAAGGCGGTTCCTTCATCTCGCTCGATCTCAGCTTCGACGCCTCCACCATGCTGTTCGCCTGGACAGAGGCCGAGGTGCCCGTCGAGCCCACCGACCGCACGCCCATGGAGCACCTGTGGACGCCCGGCAGCACCTACCACGTGTTCAAGGCCGGCGTGGACGGATCGGGCCTCACCCAGTTGACGGACGGCCGTTGGAACGACTTCGATCCCTGCTGG
>JAFGTL010000683.1 GCA_016934125.1 Candidatus Hydrogenedentota bacterium | reverse complement strand
GATGGCGTGCTGGCCGATACGGAAGGCCTGATCGCGCGCGCCACGATTGCCATGTTCCGTGACTTGTACGGGGCCGAGCTGGCTCCGGAGGATTTCCGCCCGTTCATCGGCACGGGGGCGGTTCGCTATGTCGAAGGGCCGGCCGAGAAGCTGGGGGTGTCCATCGACATCGATGCGGCCATCGCGCGGCGCCACGAGCACTATGTCGCGCTGCTGGAGGCGGGGGAATGCGTCGCGTGCCCCGGAGCGCTGGCGTTGGTGGACGGGGCGGCGGCAGCGGGCTGGAAGCTGGCCATCGCGACATCGAGTCCGGGCGCGAAGGCGCAGGCCACGGTGGACGCGATCGGGCTGCCGCTGGATCGGTTCACGGCGTTCATCACGGGGGACATGGTAGTCCGCAAGAAGCCGCATCCGGAGATCTATGAGGCGGCGATCGCGGCGTTGGGGCTGCCCGCAAAGGCGTGCGTGGTGGTCGAGGATGCGGTGAGCGGCGTCGCGGCGGCCAAGGCGGCGGGAACCAAGTGCCTGGCGGTGACGGGGAGTTTCGGGCGGGATGCCCTCGCCGGGGCCGATCTGATCGTGGGCAGCCTCGAAGAGGTGGACGCGGAGCGGTTGGCGAGGCTCCTTTCGTGAGGCGGGCGGCGCGGGCCGCAGGCTGAAGCGGCGATGTCGAGGGATCGCGAGATCGAGACGATTCGGCTGCCGGGGCTTGTGCCCTACGAGGAGGCCTACCGCCTCCAATTGAGCCGGCGGAACGCCGTCGAGGCGGGCCAACTGGGCAACGCGCTGTTTGTGGTGGAACATGCGCCTGTGATCACGCTGGGGCGAAGTTCGAAACGGGAGCATGTAGTGGCGACGCCGGAGCAGTTGGCGGCGCAAGGCGTTGCGGTGGTCGAGTCTGATCGGGGTGGGGACGTGACGTATCACGGGCCGGGGCAGTTGGTGGCGTATCCGGTGCTCGACCTCGGGCAGTGGCGCCGATCGATCCGGTGGTACTTGCGGACGCTCGAGGAGATCCTAATCCGGCAATTGCGGGGGTATGGGCTGGAGGCGGGGCGGGCCGAGGGCTACACGGGGGTGTGGGTGGCGGGGGCCAAGGTTGCGGCGATCGGGGTGGGCATTCACAACTGGGTGACGTTTCACGGGATCGCGCTGAACGTGAATCCGGAGATGGCGCACTTCGGGCTGATTGTGCCGTGCGGCATCGGGGACAGGCCGGTGACTTCGCTGAAGCAACTCATGGACAGGCCGCCGTCAATGGCGCAGGCGATGGCCGATTTCGAGGGGCAGTTCAGGCAATATCTCGCGACATGGCGGAGTGAGTAGGGGCCGCCGGCCAACGGGGGGGCCTCCGGGACGTTACGCCAGCCTGGGCATGGACGCCGTCTTCGAGTTCGCCGACACGCAAGGTGAGGGATCGTCCGACGGCGCGGAAGCGCGCATGCATGGCGGCGATCACGCCCATGATGGGGAGCAGGATCTCGCCGAGATCGGGGATACGCACGATCCAGTTGGGGTAGGATGCCGTGATGTCGTCGAGTCGATGGAGCGCGGAGACGACACGGGCGGTGTTGGTGACAGCGGCTTCATGGTGGATGAGGACGGTGACGGTGTCGACGGAAGTCCAGGCGAGGACGCCATCGGAGTCGAACACCACGGATTCGGGGACATCGACATACTCACGAGCGCAATCGGGCATGGCGTTCCCTCTCTTCCAAGCTCCGTGTTCGAGGAGCCCGCGACGGAATTCCCTGCATTCACAGAGTGCGTCTTCATCTCGATTTTAGCACATAAGGCGCTTTTCGGCAACTGGCGGTTCGATTTATCCCGCAGATATCGTATTAAATGCGCACATAAAGGTGAAAATCACATTTAAATTACTATAACCGCCTTCTTGTCAATAAATATCTTTCGGAATGAGGCATCACGTGAGGTCGATATGCGCGGGAGACGGGCGCAGGCACGGGCTACTGAGACTGGGAACGGCCTTCGGGAGGGAGTGCAGCAGACGACTGGGCAAGTTCGGCCAGGGCATCGCGGGTTCTGGGCTGGTCGGGGTTGATCTCGAGTGAGCGTGAGAAGGCTTGGCGGGCGCGCTCGGTGTCGTCAAGCACCCGGCACGCGGAGCCGAGGAGGTTCCAGGAGACGAAGTCATCGGGACGTAGAGCCAGGGCGCGTTCGAGGGGAGGGATGGCTTGGGCAAACCGGTTGGCGCGAGCGAGGGTCTTGGCGTAGGCGAGGTGGTTGTCGACGGTGTCGGGGAACCAGCGGCGGGCCTGGACGAAAAGGTCGAGCCCCTGCTGGAGGAATTCATCGAGCAGTGCGCCTTTGACGGGCTCAAGGACGCCGAGGGCGTCGAGGGAATCGGAGGCCTGTGCGATGCGGCCGGCCCGGATGTCGTGGCCGATGAGGCCGATACGGGCGGTGAGGTGGTCGGGGTTGATGGCATGGGCCTGGTCGAAGGCGTCGCGCGAGAAGTCGTAGAGGCCCTGTTTCCAATACTGAACGCCGAGTTCCGCGAGGGCATCGGCGCGGACCTCGTCCTCGACGGCACAGGAAACGGCCCGTTGAAGGGCGCGGAGGGCGTCCGTGGAACGTTGGGGGCCGACCTGGGCCAGGTCGCGGCCGAGTGCGAGCCAGAGGGGTGCGTGGCGGGGTGCGCGGGCGATTGCGCGCTCGAGGCACTCGGCG
>JAFGTL010000682.1 GCA_016934125.1 Candidatus Hydrogenedentota bacterium | reverse complement strand
GTACTTCTCGCGCTCGCTCATCCCCTATCCGCAGAAAGGGCCTGCACGGCGCGTATTCGAGCACATCGGACTGTATGTGTACCGCCGGGATTTCCTGATCAAACTCGCCTCGCTGGAACCGACGCCTCTCGAAGAGATCGAGTCGCTCGAGCAACTGCGCGTACTCGAACACGGATTCCGGTTGCGCGTGGTCGAGACGGCCTGCGAGGACAACGCGTTCGGCGGATTCAGTGTGGACACGCACGAGGACGTGGCGCGCGCCGAGGCCATGCTGCGGGAGCGGGGCCTGGCGTGAGGGCAAGGGTGCACGACGACGCACGACACGGAGAAGCACGATGCCGGTTGATCTGAGCACGGTGGCAGAACTCGAAACTCAGTTGACGCCCGAGATGCTCGAGCGGACGAACGCGGCCGCGGATCGGGTTGTCGCGGCGAAGGAGGCCGGCGGCCGCGTGGCCGTAGTCACGGGCAGTGGGCCCAACATCCACGAGGGGGTGACCACGCTGATCGCAGAGCTGATGCGGGTGGGCGTGGTGGACGGCGTGTCGACGAGTTCGGCGGTCGTATCGCACGAGATGGGCGGCACGCTGGACAAGGTGAAACGCTGCCAAGGCGTGCCCGTCGGCGTGGATGCGTTCTGCCTGCCGCGGGGGGGCGAGTTCGAGCTGACGGAGTTGGACGACGCGGCGCTGGCGGAGATCGCGCGCCAGATTCCGGTGGACATGGCCCTCGTCGAGAAGCTCAAGGCGGCCGACGGCAAGACGATCATCAAGGCGGCCGGCAACCTGGGCTATCCGATGGGGCTCTGGATGGAACACCTGTCGGACGAGATCGCCTCGCTGGCACGTACGCACGGGCTCTCGTTCGAAGAGGTGGCCGGGCTGGGTGCCGACGAACACACCATGATCGGCATGGGCGCGCGGAAGGGGTTGCCGGTCGTGGTGACGATTCCCCAGTTGATCGGCGGGGGCGCGGTAGGCCTGGGCATCGGCGACAGCATTCCGATCACGGCGCGGGCGGCCCGGCTGGCGCGGATGCTGGATGGCGCGGACGTGATCATCGAGTCGGGCGTCGCGTTGACGCAGGAGATCCACGATGGGCCCTTCGAGCGCTACACGGGCCACGGGCTGTGGGCGGCCTGGCAGGGGCACTACACGTACAGCCTCGAAGGCAAGAGCCTGATTCGCATCGATCTCGATCCGGCGCTCGATGCGGTGTGCCGTGCCGAGAAGGAAGGCAGCGCGGTGCAGCAGGCCATTGCGGACGGACTCCCCAAAACCAAGTTGTTCAAGGTGCCGTTCAGGATGGAGATGTCGGGATTCGCCCGGCATGAGGGCAGCATCGCGGTGATCGGCGACATCGGCGTGGTGTGGCCGCTGCTGGCGCGCCGGGCCGCGGAGCGGCTTGGCCTCGATCTCGAGTTCATGTCCTACCCGCAGCAATCGGACGCGGGGCGGGCGATGCGCGAGGATATTGTAGCGCGCATCGCGCCGATCGACAGGGAGCGCATGCTGCAGGCGCTGCAAGAGCGCAGCATGTGAGTCCCGGGCACTGCCGGGGTTGTGCCGGCGCGGCGTGTCAGCCTGAATGCTGGGCGGGGGCCTCTTTCTTCTCGGAGGCGGAAGGCAAGGGCGGCGGCCGTCTGTGCTTGTTCGCCGAGTCCATCGCAGCGCTCAACATCCTCAGCCCAACCAAGGCGATTGAGAATGGGATCTTGGCGAGGACGAGGACGAAGAGCAGCACGAGGAGCGCCGCCACGGGTCGTGCGAGCGTGCCGTTGTGAACGGCCTCGATCAGCGTGTCTACGGCCCTGAGCCACACGCTCCGGGCAGGCGGTTTCGTGTCTGCGGGGGGCTTGAAGCGGGGAGGCCGCGGCGTCCTGGCAGGGGCTTCCTCTACAGCGGCCGCGCCCTCTACAGAGGCCGCGTCCCCGGGAGGGGGCGTGTCCGCAGCCGCGGCTGAGCCCGCCTCCGCGGGCGCCTCCCCTTCCGCCGCCGTGCCGGCTTGTGCCGCAGCGTCGGCGTGGGCCGGCTCTGGGGATATGGCGGCTTCGTCGGTGGGACTCGCTTCATCGCGCATGGGTTGAGCAGGAGTCTCGATGACGCCTTGCCATTGATCGAGATAGGGATTGAGCGAGCCGGGCGCCTCGACAAGGCCGCGAACGAGGCCGAAGACGTTGAAGGCGAGGGCCAACGCGGCGAGAAGGAAAACGACGCCGACGCCGGCGGCGGCGAACCGGGCCAGAGCGCGGGCAGCATCCGCCATGCGCTCCCAGTCGATGGCGCCGGAGCTTCCGTAGGGTTCCTGTCGCTCGAACGGGCTCATGGGCTCTCCCTCCGATATGATCCGCCTGTGCGGATCGCCCCCTTCGCCAGGCCCGAGGCCGCGTGGCGGTTAGTTCTATCACGGGTCGCGTCCGCGGCGCAAGAGGCCCGATCCGCCGGGCAGGGGCGGGGCGTATCGCACGGCAATCAGGGATCCCGATCCAGGTGTTCGAGAAAGGAGCGCAGGTGGCGCGCGGTGCGGAACTTCTTCCGGATGAGGGAGTGTTTCAGGCCACAGCACACGTCTTTCACCCACTGGGGCTGCCCCGCGTAACGCTTTGGGCCGCCGATGGCGTCGTAGAAGATGCGGATCGCGGAGCGCAGATCGTCTTGGACGTGCTCGGCGGTCATCTTGCCCCAGTGGTAGAAGTCGAGCAGCTTGACGTGGAAGCCGAGGCCCTCGCGGCGCAGCATGATGTTCTCGGAGTGGAGGTCGCCGTGGTATTCGCCTGCCGCGTGGATGTACTCGAGGCCGTGGACGAGCGGATAGAGCAGGTGGAGCGCCTCAAAGGGATCAAGGCGCCGGCCTTTCTGCCGGGCGAGGAAGTCGGGGAGGAGCCGGCCATGGACATACTCGCTGACGAGGAATGTCACGCGGCAGCCGCGGAACTGGAACGCGTCCTGGGTGTGGTAGGGAATGAGGAGGGGGCAGTCGCGGAGCTTGTGGAGCTTCCTGGCGTAGAATCGGACAGCCCGGTTGTGCAGGTTGCGTTCCGGGAAGAACAGCTTGGCGGCCCGCTCGATACCGGTGGCGATCTCGGTAACGTGGTAGACTTCGCCCTCCCAGCCCCGTCCAAGCAGATCGCCCACGACATAACGGTTGGACAACCGCCTGCCTGGGGCGAGCCCGAAACTGTGGATCCCCTTGAGCCGTTCCTGCATAGCGCCTCCGCAGAAGGGCTACCACCCCGCTTCCCCGCGTCGACGCGCGACGGCCCTGCCGGCGCGCCAGCAAAGCTCCCGAAGCGGAGGTTCGCCTCCCCCGTTGCCCGTTCCGCTGGAGAGTCTACTCGAACTCGTCGCCCGAGTAGTCTTCCTCATCATAAACGTCGTAGTCGTCCAGATCTTCTTCGCCGAGGCCGTCCTCGTCGTCGCCGTCGTCGTCACTCGCGTCCAAGTCAAGTGTATGACGGCGTGCGTCGAGCTCGAGGTCTTCCTCGTCGTCGTAGTCGCCGTTGGATGCTTCGTCCCAGTCTTCGCCACGGTGTGCCATCTTCCATCGTCTCCGCCTGCGGTTGTCCAGATCGTCGCCCCATTTCTCGTTTCGGTGATTCTCTCTCTTCCGAGACATGTCGCAGTTCCTTCTCCTACAAGCCATGTTTCGTATGGGACACTCGGCCCTTCGGCCGAGGCGGCGTCGCAGGGGGCGCCGCGCCGAGCACGGCGGGGGCGCCGCGCCGGGCACGGCGGTGGCATCCGTTCTGATTCATCCCCCTTGCTCCTGAAACCGGTGTCGGCAGGGACAGCGGTAGCCGATGAAGCGGTAGATGAGTTTTGCGATCGTGAATTCCGGATGCATCACGCCGGGAATCGGAGCGAGTTCGGACACGTCGAATCCGACCACATTGCGATCGACACAGAGGCGCGCCAGAAGGGCATCGATCTGCGGCCAGGTGAGGCCGTCCGGCTCGGGCGTGCCCGTGGCCGGCATGATGGATGGATCCAGCACGTCGCAGTCGATTGTCACGTACACGTTCCGATTCGATGCCGCGATCACATCGGCAATCCAATCCTTGCTCCGGTGAATGTGGTGCGCGAAGAACACTTGAAGGTTACGGGCGCCGGCGATGGCGCGCTCTTCCTGGGCCTGGCTCCGGATGCCGACCTGGACGAGGTCGGGGTGAAAATCGAGGACACGCGCCATGGCACAGGCGTGGTTCCACGGGCTCCCGAGGTACTCGGGGCGGAGGTCGCTGTGGGCGTCGAGTTGGATGACGGTAAGATCCTCGTACGCATCGGCGTGTGCGTGAATGGCGCCGACGACGGAGGTGTGTTCGCCGCCGAGCACGATCACGAGCCTGTCTTTCACGAGCCAGCCGGCCACGGCCTCGCGGAGGCGGTCGGCGACGGCCTGTCCGTCGCAGCCGTCGAGGTTCATGGGCGAAAGCGTGGCGATGCCGCCGGCCACCCGGTAGGGCTCGACATTCAGGACGGCGTCGTAGAGTTCGAGTTCGTTCGACGCGGCGATGACGGCCTCGGGGCCTCGCCGGCTCCCGTGTCCGAACGTCGAGGTCTCCTCGAACGGGACAGGCAAGACGATGACGCCGGCCGTTCGGGCATCGGCGTCGTCCGGCGGAAGCCCGAGGAAGTTCCGCGGCGGCGAGAGAGGCGTCGCAGGACTCACGGTGTTCATGGGCTGTCGAGTTCCTCGAAAACGGCCTTCATCAACACCGGCCACACCAGCGTAGCGTCGGCGTAGACTTCGGCGTATCTGCCGCCCTCGGCGGTCGGGACGAACTTGCCCCAGCTCACGCCCTCGGAATAGGTGCAGCCGGACAGCCCGCCCCAGTGAACGGGCTCGGGGCAGATCCGAACGCCGTAACGGAACCGCGGTTCCGGGAGGTCGATGCCGAGGCGGGCGGCGGTGATGTCATAGTAGGGCGCGACTTGCTGCGCCCAATTGCGGGGCACGCCCCCGCCGATCGTGACGATGCCGAGGCGCTCGGCCGCGCCGATGAGGCGGGCGTATTCCTGGAGGTCGAGAAAGGGGTTGTAGGAAGGCACCGCCGCGAACACGTCCCCGGGCGCAAGGGCCGGCGAGCCCGGCTCGCGGTGCATGGCGCGCAACGCGGCGGACATGGCCGAGGTCGAGAAATCCAGCCCCATCTCGCTGTCCGTGAAGGCCGGGATGAACACGGGCACGCCGCGCCGCCACGCGCTCCGGAGAATGCCGGGCCCCTGCTCGAGTTCGTCGAGTCGGCGGCCGAGGGCCCGGCAGAATCGCGCGGAAGACCACACGCCGTCATCGGGTGCCCCGGACTCAATCACGGAGCCGACGAGTTCGGCGACGTCGTTGAGGTTCGCCTCCATCTCGAGCGTGTCGTAGATGCGGTTGTATCCCTTCTGGAACAGGGCCGCATCGTCGGCGTCGGGCTCGACGGCGTAGTGGGTCAGTCCGATGGATTCGGTAAGGCCGTGGGCCATGAGCGCGCCGGTTGCGACGATGGCGTTCACGAGCCCGCGATCGATCATGTCGCAGATCATGGCGCCCTGCTTGGCAACGGTCATCGCCCCGGAAAGGGTGAGCACGACGGTGCACCCGGGATCGCGTGCCATCGTGAGCAGGATATCGAGGGCGCGGCCGAGTTGCCGGCCCCCGAATGCCGTTTTGCCCATGGCGCGCACCAGGGCCGCAAAGGAGTCGATCGACTCGAGATCAAGACTCTCCAGCGGCACCAGTCCATCGGTGCGCCCGTCATGAAGGCGACGAGTTGACATGGCCAAATGCCCCGTGATCAAGGCCTACACTGTAGCGAGCGTTCCGGATGACACCGCCCGCCCAGCGAGATCGGATGCCAGGTTGAAGCGCGTCACCTCTCGAATCGAGACATCGCCGAGATCCACCTGTTCACGCATGTAGCGGAGCACGTCGCGCGGCTCGGTGGTGCCACAGGTGAAGATGTCCATGGCGACAAGCCCCAGATCCGCATAGGTGTGCGCAGAACAATGGCTCTCATCGAGCATGACGAGCGCTGCAAAACCCGGGGGAGAGTCGCTACCGAACTTGTAGCGGATTTGAGAGATGACCGTGGAACCTGCCCGTTCCGCGGCCCGCGCCATGACTTGGAGCATGCGTTTGTCGTCAAGGCACAGTTCGCGTGCAACGTGGCGACAGTCGATCAGTAGGTGTTTGCCCTTGTGCAACTCATAAACCCTCCTGCGAAATCTGGGCCGCCTTACGCTCGAACGTCCCTGGGAGAGGGAGGTTGTATGCTTGGGGCCGGCGCGACCACTGTGTTCCCGATCCGCCTACTTCGTGAGGCGCGGTATATTAGGCGAATACGCCACGAAGATCAAGAACTTTCTCGTCCGCAGAAGTCCCTCCCCGGTTTCGGGCCGGGCCGCCAGGATCCGACTCACCCTTCGGGCGGCGCATCGGCCTTGCGCGCCTTGAGAATACACCGGATGATATCGCCCCGGCTGATGATGCCGGCGAGCTTTCCGCTCGACAGGATGGGCACGCGCCTGAACTGGTTCGCAATCAGGCACTCACAGATGTCGATGAGATTGTCGTTTTCATCGAACGAGACCACATCGCGCGTCATGAACTCCTCGACGGAGGCATCGCCGACGGGTTTCTCGTAGAGAAGCCGCAGCATGTCCTTCTCGGAGAGAATGCCCAGAAGCTGGCCATCGCCGGACACGACGGGCAGGCCGGTGAGGCCGTGGTGCACGAGGAGTCGCATGGCTTCCATGATGGGGCAGTCTGGGGTGACGGTCACGACGTCTTTGGTCATTACGCTGCCGGCCTTGAACAACGCAACCCCCTTTCTCGATCTCGGGCGCGCGGTGCGGCCCGGTGTTGCGGCTGCAGAGTCCGTGCATACTGCTCGTTGGATTATGCCGCTTCTGCGGCGAATTTGCCAGCTTTTTGTGCGGACGGGGGCGGGATCAGGGCCTGAACCGGAGACGGAACAGGTTGGTGATGCCGCGCCAGATCTCGGATTTGTTGATTTTCGAGACGCCGTGGCGGCGATCCTCGAAGATGATGGGGGTTTCGCCGATGGTTGCGCCCTGCTTGAAGGCCCGGTAGAGGAGTTCGACGAGGAACGCGTAGCCTTGGGATTTCAGGGAGTCGAGGTGGATGGACTCGAGCACCTCGCGGCGGTAGCAGCGGTAGCCGGATGTGACGTCGTGGGCGGGCATGGCGAGCATGAGGCGGGCGACAAGGTTGGCGATCCGGCTCAGGGCGCGGCGATGGAAGCCCCAGTTGCGGGTGCCGCCCCGGGGAACGTAGCGGGCGCCGATGCCGATGTCACAGGTATCGAGCAGGGCGAAGAGGGCGGGCAGCACGGCGGGATCGTGGCTGAAGTCGGCGTCCATGCCGCCGATGCGATCGTAGCCCCGTTCGATGGCGTAGGTGAATCCGGCGATGTAGGCGGTGCCGAGGCCGAGTTTGGCGGGGCGCTCGATGACGTGGACGCCGTCGAGGGCGCGGGCGAGGGCGGCGGTGCCGTCGGGGGATCCGTCGTCGACGACCACGACGTCCGTGCCGGGGGCGGAATGCTGGATCGCGCGGATTAGCGGCTCGATATTGTCCGCTTCGTTGTAAGTCGGTATGACGACAACGGCCCTCACGACATGTCGATTCCTATCCCCCGTTTGGCGCATCCGCAGCCGGCAGAACCTGGGCAGGCCCATTATAGAAACCGGCCATGCCTTGCTTCAATCCTGAAAGCGGGGCTATACTCGGCCGATACCTTACAAGTCGAGGGCGAGGCCATGCGACACTTCGAGTACTACGTATCGCGGATGTACTCCGTGCTCGGCAACATGCACGGGGGCGGCCGGACGGGCCACTTGCCGTCCACGACGTGGCAGCCGCCGGTGGACGTGTACGAGCGCGAGGACGGGGTGGTGGTCGTGGTGGAACTCCCCGGCGTAGACAAGGATCAGATTTCGGTAGTGGTCGACGGGGGCGTGCTCAAGGTGTCGGGCGTGCGGCCGACGCGGGTGCCGGACGGGACGCGTCATGTGCATCAGATGGAGATCCCATACGGGCACTTTGCGCGGTGGTTGCAGTTGCCGCCCGGCTCGAAGGATGAGCAGATCCGGGCTCAGTACGAGGATGGCTACCTGGTGATCGAGATTCCACATGCGGCGGGGCCATTGACCGATGGCGGGGAGCAAGAGCCCCCGGAGGAGGCCTGATGGGCTCGAATGACTTGCCGGTTCCCCAGCCCCCGGGCTCGGAGGGATCCGAGATTCCCGAGGCCTTGCCGCTGCTTGTACTGACCAACCAGGTGGTGTTTCCCATGTCGGTGTCGCCGCTGCGGATCACGAGCCCCGCGGAGAAGCAACTCGTCGACGATGCGGCCATGCAACAGCATCGGCTCGTCGCGTTGGTGACGCAGAAGGAGCCGGAGGAGGAGGGCAAGAACGGGCTGGATAGCGCATTCGAGGTGGGCACGGTGGGCCGGATCCTGCAGCTTCAGCACGTGCCCGACGGCACCGTGAACGTGGTGATCCAGGCGCTTAAGCGGTTCCGGGTGATGGGCACGGTGCAGCGGGAGCCGTATCTGGTGGTGCGGTTGAAGCCCCTCGACGAGCCCCAGGCGGATCCGGAGGAACTGGCGCCGTTGGTGACGGCCGTGAAGGTGCAGATGGCGCGCCTGATCCATCTGTCGCCCAATATCCCCGACGGCGCCCAGGCCGTGATCGACGGGATCGACGAGGCGGGGTTCCTGGCGGATCTGGTGGCCAGCAATCTGAACATCCCGCTCCAGGAGAAGCAGAAGATCCTCGCGACGCTGGATCACAAGGAGCGGCTGGAACGCCTGATCTTCTCGCTGGCGCGGGAGGTGGACCTGCTTGAGTTGTCCGCGAAGATCCAGAGCGACGTGAAGAGCTCGATCGACGAGGGGCAGCGGCAGTTCTTCCTGCGGCAGCAGTTGAAGGCGATCCAGGAGGAACTCGGCGAGGGCCAGGAAGGCCAGGCCGAGGTCGACGAGTACCGCAAGAAAATCGAGGCGCTGCTCCTGCCCGAAGAGGTGCGCAAGGAGGCGACGCGCGAACTGAACCGGCTCGGCCAGATGAATGAGGCCAGTGCCGAGTACCACGTCATCACGACGTATCTGGACTGGATTGTCGAGCTACCGTGGAACGTGACCACCAAGGACCGCCTGGATATCGGCGAGGCCGAGAAGATCCTGAACGAGGATCACTATGGCCTCGATAAGGTGAAGAACCGGATCCTCGAGTATCTGGCGGTGCGGAAGCTGAAGCCGGACGCGGCCGGGCCGATTCTGTGTTTCGTGGGCCCGCCGGGGGTCGGGAAGACGTCGCTGGGCCGCTCGATCGCGCGGGCGCTGGGCCGGAAGTTCACGCGGATGTCGTTGGGCGGCATGCGGGATGAAGCGGAGATCCGGGGGCACCGAAAGACCTACGTGGGCGCGCTGCCGGGCCGCATCATCCAAAGCATCCGGAAGGCCCAGTCGAGCAATCCGGTGTTCATGCTTGACGAAATCGACAAGGTGGGTTCGGATTTTCGGGGGGATCCGTCGTCGGCCCTGCTCGAAGTGCTCGATCCCGCCCAGAACGACACGTTTTCGGATCACTATTTGAACGTGCCCTTCGATCTGTCGAAGGCCATGTTCATCGCGACGGCCAATGTCCTCGACACGATTCCGTGGGCGTTGCGCGATCGCATGGAGATCATCGAGATCCCCGGATACACGCTCGTGGAGAAGCTGAACATCGCGAAGCGGTACCTGGTGCCGCGGCAACTGGATGCCCATGGAATCCCGGCGAAGAAGCTGACGTTCACGCCGGCCGCGCTGCGGAGAATCATCGGGGCGTACACGCGCGAGGCGGGCGTGCGGAACCTGGAGCGGGAGATCGCCAACGTCTGCCGCGGATGCGCGCGGGCCTTCGCCGAGGGC
>JAFGTL010000681.1 GCA_016934125.1 Candidatus Hydrogenedentota bacterium | reverse complement strand
CCGTTGTGGTTCCGTGCCCCGGTGGCGATACTCACGCTGGCGGCGTGCGCGAGGTTGCTCTTCTCGTCGGTGCGGGGCCTGCTCAGCGTGTTGGACAGGCTGGATCAGCTGCCGATGTCCGCGATCCTGGAGGGCATGCTGTACGCGGCAGGCATTCTCGTGGCCGTGTGGTTTCCCTTAAACCTGGCGGGCCTGTTCGCGTTTGTCCGGCTGAGCCCCGGCCTGCGCGCGCTCCTGTGATACGCCGGGCCATTCCCGCAGCATCCGTGTGAGTTGGGGCTTGCCCTGTGCGGTTCCTTGGGCCGGTTCAGTGTGTCGCGATGGGCCAGCCGGTGGTTGAGCGGTTGAGGCGCTGCGTGTAGACTTGGCCGGACGCAGAGGAGGGCCGGCATGTTGAAACGCATCGAACCGTTCCGGGGCATGATGCCGATTCTGCCGACGGCCATCACGGAGTCGTGCGCGCTGGATGAGGCGAGTCAGCGGCGGGTGGTGGACTATTGCCTCGAGTGCGGGGCGGTGGCCATCGGCCATTTCGGGTTTGCATCCGAGTTCCATAAGATCTCCGAGGGCCAGCGGCGCCGGCTGATCGAGGTGATCGTGGATCAGGTGGCGGGCCGGGCGCCGGTGTTCATCGGAGTGACGGCGACGGCCACGCCGATTGCGCTTGAGTATGCCCGCGAAGCAGAGGGGTTGGGCGCCGATCTGATCATGGCGACGCTGCCGTATGTGGACGTGCCGGACGGGGACGGGGCGTTCGCGTACTACGCCGCGTTGTCGGACGCGGTGTCGTTGCCGATCATCATCCAGGACGCCGGGCACAGCGCGCGGGTGTTGACGGCGGAGTTGCTGATCCGGATGTTCGACGAGATCGAGCATGTGCATCATGTGAAGGCGGAAGGCGGCGATTTCCTCACGAAGATGGCCGATCTCATGGCGGCGACGGATGGGCGGGTGAGCGTGATCGGCGGCGCGGCCGGCAAGCACCTGATCCACATGCTCCGGCTCGGCGTGACGGCATACATGACGGGCACGGAGGCGGTGGACTTGCACGCGGGGGTTGTGGGCGCGTTTCTCGACGGCGACGAGGAGCGGGCGGCCGGGCTGTATTACGAGAAGGTGCTCCCCTACCTCGTGTTCTACATGGATCATTCGAAGGAACTGCTCAAGGCCATGCTGCACCGGCGGGGCGTGCTCGACTGTGCCAAGGTGATTCCACCGGCGGGCGCCGCACCGATGAGCGAAGTCGAGCGGCGCGAATTCGAGTGGATTCTCGAGCGGATCGGCTACGGCGAGCGCCCGTGAGCCGCTCGTAGGGCGCCCCCCCTTGGCGCCGCCACCCTCTCCCCCACTCCGCGGCGCACGGGCCTTGAATTCCCGTTCCACTTCCGAGCACAATCCGCGGATTGAACGATCAACGAGGCGCAAAACGACAAGCCAGGACGGATTCGGAGGCGCGTGAAAGATGGGTTCTCAATCGGAGTTGGCGTTGACGGGCGGAACGCCCGCGGTGGCGGCGCAGGCGCCGGCGTGGCCGGTGGCGGGCGAGCAGGAAGCGGCGTGGATGGCGGAGGTCGTGCGGAGCGGCAAGTGGAGCTGGTTAGGGCCGCACGAACGGGCATTCTGTGAGGAGTACAAGGCCTTCATCGGCACGCGCTACTGCCTGTGCCTGGCGAACGGGACGGTGACGCTGCAATGTGCGTTACAGGCGGTGGGGGTTGAGCCGGGCGACGAGGTGCTGGTGCCGGCGCTGACGTGGGTGGCGACGGCGCAGGCGGCCATGGACATCGGAGCGAACGTAGTGTTCGTGGACATCGATCCGGTGACGTTGTGTATGGATCCGGCGGCGATGGAGGCGGCGATCACGCCGAGAACGAAAGCGGCGATCCCGGTGCATCTGTATGGATGCATGTGCGATATGGACGCGATCGGGGACATCGCGAAGCGCCGCGGCCTGAGGATCGTCGAGGATGTGGCCCACCAGCACGGCAGTCAATGGCGCGGCGTGTGCGCGGGCGCCCTGGGCGATGCGGGCAGCTTCTCGTTCCAGCAGAGCAAGGTGCTCACGAGCGGCGAGGGCGGCGCGGTGACGTGCAACGACAAAGAGGTATACGAAACTTGTTTCGCGCTGAAGCAGGTGGGGTGGCGCCCGGGGAACGTGGAGGAGGCGCCCTACGATGACTTGGTGCAGGGCAACCGGTATGGGCACAACTACCGGATCACGGAGATGCAGGCGGTGCTGCTCCGGGGCGGGTTGTCGCGGCTGCCGGAGCAGATGGCGCACCGCGAGGAAAGCGCCGCCTACCTGGCGGAGCGGCTCGAGGCGGCCGGCGGGCCGCTGCAGGCGGTGAAACGCGATGCGCGCGTGACGCGGCAGTCGTACTACTGCATGACGTTCTTCTTCGATCCGGGGCAGGCCGGGGGCGTGACGCGCGACATGTACTGCCGGGCGCTGGCGGCCGAAGGGGCAGGGCTCGGTGCAACGTATGGCGTGGTGTACAGGAATCCGCTGCTGAATCTGTATGATCGGACAAGCCCGATTCCGTATCGGGATGCGGCGGCGGTGCAGGATTATGCCCGCCTCGAACTGCCGAACGCGGAGCGTGCGTGCGCGGAGACGGCCGTGCTGATGAGTCACACCCATCTGCTGGGCGACAGGGCCTATCTGGACGGGATTGTGGCGGCGGTGGACAAGGTGAACGGGAGCTTAGCGGCGGTGCGGGCGCACTTCGAGGCGGATTCGGAGGCACGGGGCTGATGCGGGTAGGTTTCGCGAAGAACAGCATCACGCCGCGGGTGGGCGTGGAACTGTGCGGGTTCGGGCCGTTCCGGCTGCGGCACAGCGTCGGGGTGCGGGACAGGCTGTGGGCGCGCGCCATGGCCATCGAGCACGGCGGCGTGCGGGCAACGCTGGTGACGTGCGATCTCATCGGCGTGACGGCGGCCATGACGGAGCGGGTGCGGGGCCTGGTGGCGGAGCATGTCGGGCCAGAGGCAGCAGAAGGCCTGCTGATCTGCTGCTCGCACACGCACAGCGGCCCGAGCACGGGGCCGTACGTGGGATGGGGCGAGGCGGACGCGGTGTATTGCGAAACGCTGCCGTCGCGCATCGCGACGGCCTGTGTGCGCGCGTGGGAACGGCTCGAGGCGTGCCCGGAGGACGTCGAACTGGCCCATGCGGAGGTGCCCTGCGAGGGGATCGGGATCAACCGCGAGTATGAGCGCGAGACGCCGGCGCTCGAAGCGGCGCTACGCGATGACTGGCGGCCGGCCAAGCCGGAACTGACGGACACCACCTGCCACGTGGTAACGGCCCGCGCGGAGGGGCGCCTGTTGGGTTTCTTCAGCTACTTCGGATGCCATCCGGTGGTATGCTGCGCGGAGACGCGCTACATCCATGGCGATTACGCCGGGGTGGCCACGAACCTGCTCGAACGGGAGCACCCGGGCAGCGTCGGGCTCTTCGTGCAGGGGGCGCAGGGCGATGTGAACACCTGCGTGGTGCACAAGCCCGAGGCGGAATCGTTGCTGGCGCTGGACGTGATCGCCGGGCGGTATGCGGGCGCGCTGCGGGCCGGGCTCGACGCGGCGGTGCCGTTCGCGGTGGACGGGATCGCCCATTGCCGGAAGGCCGTCTGCTTCACGCGGCGGGAGTACGATCTCGGGCAACTCCGCGGAACGCTCGAGGAGCACGAATCGCGGCTGCACGCGCTCGACGCGACGGATGGCGCCGGCGCCGAACTCCGGATGGACACGGTGTGGGCCGTGGCGCTGCGGCGGATCATCTCGCAGCTCGATGCGGGGGAAGACACCGGGGGGCCGACGGACGTGGCCGGCATGCGGATCGGGCCGGTGGCAATCCTGGGTTCGGGGTTCGAGACGTTCCAGGCCATCAAGAACGACGTCGTCGAGCGGGCGGCCGGGCCGATCACGCTTGTGGCGGGGCTCACGAACGACTCTGTCGGCTATGCCCCGGACAGAACCATGGCGAAACAGGGGGGATACGCGGCCGATTTCGTGCCGTTCCTCACGTCGAAACTGCCGTACGCGAACATCCACGACGAACTCGTGGAGGCGCTGCTTGGGGTGGACGCGGCGCTCCGGTAGGGCGGGCGGGTTTCACTCGGCCGGCGGTGCGGGCGTCTCCTTGCCGGGCACATCGATCACCACGCGGCCCGTATAGCGCTTGGTGCCTTCGACACGCTCCGTGATGCCGCGGAGGCACTGGGCGGGTGTGAGTTGGGCGATGCCCACCGCGTAATTGGGATCATACCGGCCTACCACGTGGAAGGACTCGTCGCACTTGAGGAGTCCCTTGTGATCTTCGTAGCAGCCGAACCACCAATGGCCCTTGAAGTAGCCGGCCGTCTGAATGCCCATCCGCGTGTAGCCGCTGTCCACCACGTGTCGCTTGATGAACTTGAGATCCTCGTCGTATTCGTAGGCGTAGTTCTCGTTGTAGCCTTCCGGCAGCCCGCCGATGACGATGAACCGGCCGTTGTGATAGGCCATGCCGCCGGCGCCGTGGACGAGTTCGGGCGCCTCGTGCCGGCCGATCAAGGCAAGATCGCCGGCGTTGTACACGTAGATCCACGAGTCGGCCTGGCCGGGCTCCTGGTTGAACGCACCGAGGTTGACGGCGACGTACACCTGGCCGTCGTGGTACTCGAGGTCGCCGTGGTGGTTGGGCACATCCACCTTGGCAAGGATGGCGCCGTGTATGTCCGTCTTGACGAGTTGGACGGTGAAACTCCAGAAGATGGCGTCACGCTGATCGGTGGCCACGCCCTGGAGATGGCCGCCGTAGTCGCCGGGACACCTGATCTCGGTTGGCTCGGCCGCGGGCTCAGATGAGGCGGCAAGCGCGAACAGTACGACGGGCATTCCTGCGATACAGCCTATCCACGTCATGTGTAGTCCCTTTCTTACGGGTGATCGCGCCCGTTGCCACGGCAGTGCAGCGCGCTCATTCGGGCACGGGCTTCGATGGTGCCGGGAGGTGGCGGATCTCGATGGCCATCTCGTCGGCCAAGTCGACGGTAACGGGCGTGATGGGCTTGCCCTTCTCGTTCCGATAGATGATGATCTCGGGCCGATCCAGCCGCGCGGGATTGACTCTCGAGACGACGGCGCCGTGGTTCATGTAGGGCTCGGAACGAACCTGGACATCCATTCCTTTGCCGTAGACGGGGACGACGCGAAGAAAGGCGTTGACAACCTCCCGGTTGAAGAGGGTGCCCGCGCCGGCGGATATGGCGGCGATGATGCGATCGGGTGTGATGACCCCCCGGCCGCCATCGCCGGCCGACAAGGCATCGTAGGCGTTGGCGACGGCGGCGATCTCGCCGATCAGGGTGGGCACGGGCTGGCCCTGGACGCGGACTCGGGCGATGGTGTTGCTGCCGCGCAGGCCGCGGGGCTGGCCGGTTCCGTCCTGGTGTTCGTGGTGTTCGAGGGCGACGTGGGGCGCGAGGATGTCGGGATCGGGGCTGTTCCTGAGCAGCTCGAAACCGAGCAGCGTGTGCTGGCGGATCCGGCCGGTTTCGCTCACGCCCTCCGGGACGAAGATCATGCCGATGTCGTGGAGGAGGCAGCCGGTGGCGAGTTGGCCGAGGCGGATGTTCGTCATGCCGACGGCATGCCCGATCATGATGGCGGCGACGCACACGTCGAGCGAGTGGTCATAGAGTTGGGAGTCGGCCGACTTGATGGAACGCAGCCCGGCCAGGGTGGGCTGGGTGAGCACCTCCTCGAGGATCTGGGCCACGAGTTCGCTTATCTTGCCGATCGGCCCGGTAGGCTTCAGGAGGGCCTGCATGGCGCTCGATCCACACGCATCCTCGAGATCGCGGAGGGAATCGCGCTTCACCACGTTGCGGAGTTCGCCTTCGAGGGCGCCGAATCCCTCGCGCAAGGCGGCCAGGGCACGGCTGCGCGTGGCGGGGCTCAACTCCTCGTCCGGCTCGACCTCGACGGGGCAGTCGGCTTCGCGGACGTAGATCCGGTTGAAGCCCTTCTGCTTCAGCATGCTGATGTAGCCGGCCTTGAGCTCCACGCCATCGTGCAGCAGCACCTGGCCCTTGTCGTCGCAGATAGGCCGCGCGACGACATCGCCGGGTTTCAACTTATCGACGCTCTCCAGACGCATACGCGAACCCTCACCCCTCGACTCGCCCTGATAGTATCAAGGAACGGCGCGTCCATCAATGTTGCCGGGATGGACGCGGCGCGACGAGGGGAAGAGGGCGGGTGCGGTCTCGTAAACCGCGCTGCAAATTGCCTTTGCAGGACATGGTGTGGTAAACTGTGTTCCGGAACGTGTGCTACAGCGTCGCGCCGCCTGTCCTCCAGGCAATCTTCCTGCGCAGGCCCCGAGACCTCCTCCGCGCCATTCCGGTTCAGCAGGGCCGCCATTCCTGCATTTCTCGCCAGGAACGGGCACGCCCGGGCGCGCCGGTGGCCGGAGCACAGCGGCACACGCGGTTCTGAATCCACGAGACTCGATGAGAGAGGTAAGTTGAAGATGGCAGTGCGAGTGGACGCGAATAAGTGCATTGGATGCGGTGTTTGCATGACGGTATGTGCTGCGAAGGCGATCAGCATGGGGGCTCGGATCGTGGTGATCGATCCTGCGCGGTGTACAGAGTGCGGTTCATGCGTCGACGAGTGCTTGCGGGGCGCACTCGGCTTCGCGGAGAAGGCCGCCGAAATGGACGGGGCAGGAACCGGAAGCCGGATGTAGGGTAGAATGGTGTCATGTCAGTGACGACGAAGCACAAGTTGAGCGAGGGTGCAGCCGATTTCATCGATGACGCGATGTTGAGCGGCCTGGTGGACGGGACGGAGGCGGATGCCGTTCGGATTCGCGAGATCATCGCGAAAAGCCTGGCCAAGGAACCGCTGGCCGTCGAAGAGACGGCGGCGCTCCTGGCCGCCGAGGACGCGGATCTGCTCGAGGAGATCTTCGATGCGGCGCGCTCGTTGAAGCGCAACGTGTACGGCAACCGGATCGTGCTGTTCGCCCCGCTCTACATCGGCAACTACTGCGTCAACGACTGCCGCTACTGCGCGTTCCGCAGCACGAACCGGGAGTCTATCCGGCGGACGCTGAGCCCGGATGAGATCCGGGATCAGTTGCGGGCACTCGAGAACAAGGGGCACAAGCGGCTGATCCTGGTGTTCGGCGAGCACCCGGACTACGGGCCGGAGTTCATCGCGGAGTGCGTGCGGACGGCCTATGAGTTCAAGGTGGGGCACGGCGAGATCCGGCGGGTGAACATCAATGCGGCGCCGCTGGATCACGACGGATACCGGATCGTGAAGGAAGCGGGCATCGGCACATACCAGATCTTCCAGGAGACGTATCATCACGAGACGTACGCGCGGATGCATCCGGCCTACACAATCAAGGGCGACTATCTCTGGCGGCTGGACGGGCTGAGCCGCGCGTTCGAGGCGGGCTGCGACGACGTTGGCATCGGGGCGCTGTTCGGCCTGTATGACTGGCGATTCGAGGTGCTGGGGCTGGTAAGCCATGCCCTCTACCTGCAGCAGCGCTACGGCGTCGGGCCGCACACGATCAGTTTCCCGCGGTTGCGTCCGGCGAGCGGCATGCGCTCGCACTGGCCCCACCTGGTGAGCGATCCGGAGTTCAAGCGGCTCGTGGCGATCCTGCGACTGTCGGTGCCGTATACGGGCATGATCCTCACGGCCCGGGAGGAGCCGGCGCTGCGGCGCGAGGTGATGGGGTTCGGCGTGAGCCAGATCGACGCGGGCAGCCGGATCGAGCTGGGCGGATACACCGAGGCGGGCGATGCCCAGGTGATGGAGCGGGAGCAGTTCTCGCTGGGCGATATCCGGCCGCTGGACGAGGTGATGCGCGAGTTGATCGAGGACGGCTACGTGCCGAGTTTCTGCACGGCGTGCTACCGGCTCGG
>JAFGTL010000680.1 GCA_016934125.1 Candidatus Hydrogenedentota bacterium | reverse complement strand
GTCCAGTTCCGGCCGCCCTTCGCGGAGACACTCGAGCCGCAGGGCTACGCGGCGTGGCTGGCGGAATCGGGCGTGGTGGCGGCCACCCTCGTCTTGTCCGATCCCTTCGCGGACACCCCGGCCTGTGCCTCGCCCGAACAGGCCCGCCGGACAGTCTCGGCCATGAACGAGTTGGCCCGCTGCCTCGACGCGCGCGATATCGAGGCCACGATCTACGGGTTGCCCCTGTGCCTCGTCGATGAGGACAACCGGGGCCGGGCCGGCAACACGGCCCTGTTCTTCGAGGATCACCAGCAATACGTCCAGCGTTCCTACGCCGTGGCCGCCCGGCTGTTCAAGTATCCGCCCCTGGTGGTGGGCAAGCTCATGCTGCTGGGGCAACTGCGCCAGGCGTCGTTCGATCATCCCGTCGACAACCTCGTGGCGGAATGGCTCCTCCTGCGCGACAAGGGCCGGCTGTACGCCGCCGCCGTGTTTCTGCGCCGCCTGACTTCGCACCGGAGCTTCCTCGGCAACCGGCCCAAGGCCTCCGAGATCGCCGAACAGGCCCGCGCGGACAAGGCGGAGGCGCGGCGCGCACGGGCGGTGCAGCGCATCGAGGGCGCCTGCGCGACGTGCGGATTGCGCTGGGTGTGCGACCACGAGTCGGCCGCCTTCAAGCGGCTCTTGCCGGGGCTGGACATCGCAGCCCAGTCCTGCGCGGCCTACCGCTCGCCCTTGGCCTACGTGGCCGGCCAGCGCAAGTACTATGACGTCGTGGACGCGGAGCGCTGCCGCCTTCCGGAAACCTGGCACGAACTGGCCCGCCGCGCCCACGCGTTCATGGCGGAAACGCCTCCGGCGCTCGTCCGGCGGCCCGATGAGTACTACGCCGCCAACACCCGCTCCTATACGCTGTCCGGGGCGGTTCGATGGCACAGTTGGACGAACACCGAGAAACTCAGCACCAACCAGGAGGGCCAGTATCTCGCGGGCTCGCGGGCGCCCTTCGCCCTGTCCTATGCCGTGGGCGCCGGCACGGCCGAATACGCGGGCTTCTGCGCCTGGGATGGCCACCAAGCCTACCGGATTGTGTGCCCGCTGGTTGGGGCCTCCCACGAAATCGCGCTGTTTGTCGACGAGGAGGGCCGCTATGTGCTCCTGCGGGACGGCACTCCCGTGCGCCCGGCCGAGTTCGACGGCCGCCTGTATCTCCCGCTCCGCCTGCCTACGGGCCTCGAATTGAGGCTGTCCATCTGGAACATCCAGGAGCGCATTCTCACCCAGGATGTCAAGCTCTGGGGGCCGCCGCCGGAAGCCGCCGGGCAGGCCCGCCGCGCCACCTACTCGATCGTCGTGTTCTCCACCCGGTTCGCCCGGCGCCTTCAGGCCGCGTTGCAGTCTATCGCCCATCAACGCGACTTCGACATGGGCAAGCTCGAAGTCATCGTGGGTTACGTGCCCGGGTTGGACGCCACCGACGATGTCCTCGATTCCATGCGCGCCACGCATCCCGCGCTCCGCATCGTGCGCTCGCCCTTCCCCGAACAAAACGCCCACTCAAAGGGCTACGTCATCAATCACTCGATCCGGCGCGCATCGGCTGAGTGGATCGTGCTCATCGATTCCGATATCCTCCTGCCTCCGGACTTCTTCGCCCGCCTCGAGCAGGAGACGCCCGGCGCGACCTTCATCGCGCCGGATGGACGCTACATGCTTTCCCCTGCCACCACGGCCCAGGTGCTGCTGGGCGAGGTGGCGCCCTGGGCGGACTGGCCCGGGCTCCTCGAAACGCCCGGCGAACTCCGGCGGGGCGAGGCGGTGGGCGTGCCCATCGGCTTCTGCCAGGTGTTTAAGGCATCCTGCCACGAGCAGGTGCAGTACGCGGAATACGAGCACTTCGAAGGCGCCGACTGCGATTTCGGGCTCGAAATGCGCAAGCGGTTCGGCCCGGAGAAGGTGCTCGACGGGGTGTGCGTGGCCCATCTCGACCACGGCGGAAGCCAGTGGTTCGGCACGCAGAAGCATCTATGACGGCGGCCCCGTGGCAGTCCCGCGAAACTCGATGAGGCAGGATTGATGCGACTCGCATTTGTCGATCTGGTGTTTACGTGGCCGCCGGCCGGCGGCGCGCCCCTCGATCTCTACCATACCGCCAAGGGGCTCCAGCAACTCGGCCACGACGTGCACCTCTTCTTCGCCCACGATACAAGAAATTGGGGCATCGACACCGTCGCCCAGGACAAGCTCCCCTTTCCGTCCACGGGACTCGATTTCACGCCCGCTACCTATACCCCTGCAAACGTCCCCGGCGCATTCCGGGAAGTCGTAGACGCGTGGCGGCCCGACGTAGTCTTCATCTGCTTCGGCTTCTTCATGAAACCGTTTGTTATCGAGGCGCTCGCCCACTATCCGACGGTGTCGCGCTACTACGCCTACGAGCCGGCCTGCCCGCGCGACTATCGAATCTTCAAGAACGACAACACCTGCCCGAACAACTACCTGACCACGCCGGATGCATGCCGCAAGTGTATGCTCGACTTCTTCGCCATGGACATCCGGCGGGGCGCCCAGGTGGCGTACACGCGGGAGCTTCTGGCCACGCGTGCCTACGCGCCCAGTTACTACGAGCGGTGCCTGCGCGCCCTCGATACGCTCGATGCGGCGATCGTGTACAACCACATCGGCAAGGCCCATCTCGAGGGATTCCACGACAACGTGCTCGTCGTCCCGGGCGGCGTCAACGCGGACGAGTTCCCGGCAACACCGCCACCCGTGCGAGGTGGGGACGACAAAGCCATCATCCTTATGACGGGCCGCGCCACGGATCCCTCCAAGGGGTTCGGCATCGTGCTCGACGTCGGCGAGGCCTTGTACAAAGAGCGGCAGGATTTCCAGATCTGGGTGACGTACCCTGACGGCAAACACGACAGCGAGTGGCTCAAGGCGATCGGATGGCTCGACAACGCGCACATCGCGCCGTATTATCAGCAAGCGGACATCTGCGTCGTGCCCTCGTTCTGGGAGGAACCCTTCGGGATCGTGGCCGTCGAGGCCATGGCCACGGGCCGCCCGGTGTGCGTGTCGCGTGTCGGCGGGCTCCAGGAGATCGTCGTTCACGGCGAGACGGGCTTCATTCACGACCGCTTCGACAGGGAGGCCCTGAAGCGCCATCTTGCCGCATTGCTGGACAGCCCGGATCTGAGGCGGCGCATGGGCGAGGCGGGGCGGCGCCGCGTCGTCGAACACTACGATTGGAGGCGCGTCATCGAAACGCACTACCCGCCCCTGCTGGAGAGTCTGGCTCCGTGAGCGCGCGCGAGAAGATCTGCGTGTTTTACAGCATCCGCCACAACTTCGAGCGGGTGCTCGAGAACGTCCGGAAACGGATGCCCCATGCGGCGATCACGGCCATGGTGCCGAAGGGGTACGCCATCACCGCCCGCGAGCGTTCCTGGGTGAACGACATCGTCGAGACGGAGCGGGACAAGTACACGGTGAAGGATATCGGGGCCTTCTTCCGCCTGCTTCGCCTCGCCCGTGCGGGACGCTATGATCGGTTTATTGTGCTGTTCGCGTCGGCCCGGCACCGGATCCTGGCGGGGGCGAGCGGCGCGCGCGTTTGCGAGTGTTGGACGCTCGACGGCCACATTGTCCCCTTGAGCCGGCACGCCCTCTCGGTGCCGATCCGGCTGCTGTGCGACGCGGCCGTGGGGCGGCTGTGGTATTGGCGGGCGTGGCTCAGCGTCCATAGGAGGCGTGTGCGGCCCAGGGAACGGCGCTGAGCGCGGCGCTCTTCGCGTCGCGTCACAACGGGGAGAACCCATGCGGCTGGCTTTCGTCGATCTCGTGTTCTGCTGGCCCCCAAACGGCGGCGCAGACGTGGATCTCTACGAAACGGTGCGCCGCCTGCAGGACGAAGGCCACGAAGTCCACCTCTTCGTGCCCGGACTCGAGGGATCCTGGGAACGGGGCGAGTTCAACCCGGACGATCTGCCCTTCCCGGCCACGCGGATCCCCTTCACGAACCGATCGCTCCACCCGCGCAACCTCGTCGCCCGGTTCCGCCAGGCCGTAGACGCCTACCGGCCCGACGCCGTGTTCGTGTGCGATGGGTTCTTCCTCAAACCCTACGTCACGCTCGCCTTGTCTCACTATCCGTGCGTGGCGCGCTACTACGCCTATGAATGCGCCTACGGCCCCACCCCGGAACTCTGCGAGCCCGACGGCACCCCCCAACCGAGCTACCTCCGCGAACCGGAACCGTGCCGGCGCCAAACGGTGGCCGGGCTGAAGGAGCACATCACGCACTGGCGGCTCAATTTCTGGGCCCGGGAGTATCTGGCCGCAAGGGCCTTCATGCCCGGATACTACCGCACGGTGAAGGCCGCCTTCGGCAATCTCCGGGCCGCCATCGTCTCGAATGACATCATGGCCGGGCACCTCGAGGGGCTCGTGGCCGACATCCGCATCTTCCCCGGCGGTGTGGCCGTGGCGGACTACCCCGCCGAGCCGCCGCCCTCGAAGGAGGCCAACGCCCGCAAGGTGATTCTCATGACAGGCCGCGCCGAGGATCCGGTGAAAGGGCTCGGCGTTCTGTGTCAGGCCGGTGAGCGCTTGGCGCGCACCCGCAACGACTTCGAGATCCGCGCCACCCTCGCCGACGCCCCGCGCGATGCGGACTGGCTCAAGGCCATTGGCTGGCAACCGCGCACACGACTCGTAGACGAGTACCGCGCCGCCGACATCTGCGTGATGCCCTCACTCTGGGAGGAGCCCTTCGGGTTGGTGGCCGTCGAGGCCATGGCGGCCGCACGCCCCGTGTGCGCGAGCCGGGTGGGCGGGCTCAAAGGCATCGTGCGGGATGGAGAGACGGGCTACCTGGTTGCGCCGGGCGATGCAGCGGCCCTGGCGGAGCGGCTGGCGGCCCTGCTCGACGACGCGGGCCTGCGCCGGGCCATGGGCGTAGCGGGCCGGCGCGTGGCCGAAGCGGATTACGACTGGACGCAGGTGGTGCGCCGCCACTACAACCCGTTGCTGGAGGATCTGGCCTCGTGAGCGCCGGCACGCACATCGGACTGTTCTACAGTCGGGGGCGCAACGGCCTTCAGGCCCTCGAATCCCTCAGGGGGCTCGAGCCCGATGCGCGGATCTGCTTCATCGTGCCCGCCGGTTACCCCCTCTCCGAGGCCGAATGCGCCATCGCCGACACCGTGGTGAAAGCCGAGCGGGACACCTACTCGCCCGCGGACGTACGCGCCTGCACCCGGCTACTGCGCACGATTCGGGCGGCCCGGTTCGATCGATTCGTCGTGCTGTTTCCAAGCGTGCAGCTTCGGATGCTCGGGGCGTTGAGCGGCGCCCGCGCGTGCGTCTGCCTCAGCCCGCGAGGCAACCTACGGGCGCTCGAGCGCTCGGCGGTGTGGGTTCTGGCGAAGGCCGCATGCGCCGCCATAGGGGGCCGGCTGGCCTACGCGGCGCTCTGGCTCGCAGTGCGCCTCCTGCCCGTGCCGCCCGGGCCCGACTGAGGCGGGGCCGCAGCACTCTCCCCCCGGGCCGGCCTATTCGTACGGCAGGGGCTTGCCGCCGGAGTGCAAGTCGAGCACGTCGCGGATACTCACCGGAACGCCACCCCGCCGTTTGCTCTCGTCGGCCGCCTCCATGAACGCGAACATCTCGATCGTCTCCTGGGGCGACACGGGCGCGACGCCCGTCTGGAAGAACTTCATGATCTCCACGACGAGCGGGGCATAGTCGCCGCTGCCTTCCTGCGCGGCAACGGCCTTGGTGCCGAAGATGATGACTTGATGGGGCGTCTTGGCGTTCCGCAGGCCGCGCAACGTGCCCACGCGTCCGTCCGCCCAGACATGCTCACTCTTCTTCCATGGCCGCCAGAATCGCCGGGGCTTGGGCTCCTCATCCGACCACACGCCCGTGATCACATCGGTGTCCGCCGTAGCCGTGCGAACCACCGACTTGACGCCGGTTCCCATCACGGCAAACAGCGCTTCGGTGGCGTGAACCCCATACCAGAACAGATCGGGATGGTGCGGCTCCAGTGAGCACGGGCCGTAAGAGATGGCGCCCCGGATCTCGCCCACATCCACCTGCTTCAACTCGACCAAGGACGGATAGTACCGATACGACGACGACGAGAAGCAGGGCACGTCGTGCTCCTTCGCCAAGCGGAAGATCTCGATGGCGTCATCGAGCGAACCGGCGATGGGTTTGTCGATGAAGATGGGCTTGCCGGCCTCGAACACGGGCCGGGCCTGTTCGAGGTGCGGGCGGCCGTCGACGCTTTCCAGCAGCACGGCGTCAACCAGCGTGCACAACTCCTCGATGGTGTCCACGATCTTCACGCCGAACTCGGTTTCGAGTTGCTCCGTGTACTTGTCCACCCGGGTGTAGCTCGACTCCACATCCTCGCTGCCGCCCTTGTAGGCGGCCACCACCTTCCCGCCGGGCACGTGGCCGTCGGCGTTGGGATCGTTGAGGAGCTTCGTGAAGGCGATGACGTGGGACGTGTCGAGTCCGATCATGCCGATCCGCAAGTCTTCTGCCTGCGCGGGCCCGGACGCCAGCAGGGCGGCGACCACCAGGGCGGCCACGGCCGGGACAGCGCCGAAACGAGTGATCATGGCGAACATGGTGCGTTCCTCCAGCGATTGCGTGCACGTGTGCCTCCGATTCTGGCACATTCTGCCGAGGAACACAACGCACACCGCCCAAAAGGAAACCAGCCGCCGGAGTTCTCCGCGCAACGCCGGATTGCGCAAGGGGAGCGGATTGGGTAAGCTTGCGGAATTAGGGAAACTACCGATCAGGAGGAAGGCCATGGCTGAGGACACCCTGTTTGCCAAGATCGCCCGGGGCGAAATCCCTTCCGAACCGGTGTATTCGGATGACGAGTTCTATGCCTTTCGCGACATCAATCCGGCGGCGCCGACGCACGTGCTGGTGATCCCTCGCAAGCCGATCCCGAAGATCTCCGACGCCACCGAGGCGGACGCGATGCTACTCGGCAAGCTGCTGCTCGTCGCCAACAAAATTGCCGCCCAGGAGGGCCTCGAGGAGGGCGGTTTCCGCTACGTCATCAACTGCGGCGAAGGCGCGGGGCAAACCGTGTTCCACCTGCACCTCCACGTGCTCGGGGGCCGGCCCATGCTGTGGCCGCCGGGCTAGGCGGGCCCTGCAACCCATGGGACAAGGGAAAAGCGCATGCCGAGAGTAGACACCGAGACGCAACTCTGCGCCGTGATCGGGAATCCCGTGGAGCATTCCCTGTCCCCCGTCATGCACAATGCCGCCTTCGAGGCGACGGGGTTGAATTACGTCTACGTGGCGTTCCGCGTCGAAAACGTCGGCGCGTGCATCACGGGCATGCGCGCCTTGCCGAGCTTCCGCGGCATGAGCGTGACGATCCCGCACAAGATCGCCGTGATGGAGCACCTGGACGCCATCGAGCCGATGGCGCGCCACGTAGGCTGCGTCAACACCGTCACCAACGACAATGGGACGCTCTCGGGTTCCATCACGGACGGCCTCGGCACGCTCCGGGCGTTCTCGGAGGCGGGCGTCGACTTCACGGGCCGGAGCGTGCTCTTCATCGGCACGGGCGGGGCCGCGCGCGCCGTATCCTTTGCCATGGCCGAACGAACCGACGCCGCCCGGATCACCCTGCTCGGGCGCACCCCCGCCCACGTCGCCGCGCTCGCCGACGATCTCCGCGCGAAGACAGCCATGTCCATCGAGTCCGGCCCGCTGAACGCGCTCGAAGGCGCCATGGCCGCCCACGACATCGTGATCCAGGGCACGCCCGTCGGCATGCACCCGAACAGCGACGCCAGCCCCGTCCCGAAAGCGCTGTTCCGCCCGGAGCAGATCGCCTTCGACATGGTGTACCGCCCTCACCGAACCCGGTTCCTGCGCGAGGCCGAAGAGGCGGGGTGCCAAACCATCCCCGGCATCGAAATGCTCATCAACCAGGCGGTGCTCCAGTTCGAACTGTGGACGGCCACCGACGCGCCCGTCCAGGCCATGCGGGACGCCGTCGTCGCCGCCCTCGAATAGGCGGATCCAGGGCGGCTCGGGGGCCTGCGTCACATTATGGGGTCTTCGCGCTGGAAACAGAGGGAATGCGGGCATTCCCCTTGCTAAGCCGTGCGCGCCGGGCCAAATCCCGGGACATGTCCAAAGCGCCGCTTCGGGCACGCACCGCCCTCGGTGCGCGACTACGTGTCCCGGGATTCGGCCGTGTCCCGGCCTGACGTTGACTGTCCACGTTCCGAACCCGTATGATCCCCGCGCGCTACGTGATTCCGGCGCGTTCATGTAATGCCCAGTCTGGGAAGGGACGTTTCCGACAAGTGAACCTCGTATGTGAACAGTCCTCCCTTCACGGGGAGGTGGAGATCCCTGCCTCCAAGTCGCACACGATTCGGGCCGTGGCCGTTGCGGCCCTGGCCGGAGGTTCGAGCACGATCCGGCGCCCCCTCGAATCGGACGATGCGCGCGCGGCAGTCACGGCCTATCGTGCCCTCGGCGCCGATATCGCCGTCACGCCGGATGCCTGGCGCGTCACGGGGTTCGCAGGCCGGCCCGCCGTTCCCGACAACGTCATCGACGTGGGCAATTCCGGCACCACCATGCGGATCGCCCTGGGCTCATGCGCCCTCCTCCAAGCGGGCGCCGCGGTATTGACGGGCGACGATCAGATCCGCCGGCGATCCTGCGGCCCGCTGGCCCAGTCGTTGAACGACTTGGGCGCCAACGTCCGCTCCACCCGCGGAACCGGATGTGCCCCCTTCGTCGCGTCCGGCCGCCTGCGCGGGGGCGAGACCGCTATCGACGCCGTCACGAGCCAATACCTGTCCAGCCTGCTCATCAATGCACCGCTGGCCGACGGCGACAGCCTGATCCAAGTCGGCGTGCTGAACGAGCGGCCCTATGTCGACATGACCCTCGACTGGATGCGGCGGCAGGGCATCGCGTTCGAACAAGATGAGTGGAACGCCTTCCGCGTGCCCGGCGGGCAGCAGTACCGGCCATTCGACGGGCCGATTCCGGGCGATTGGTCATCGGCCACCTTCTTCCTCGCGGCGGGCGCCCTTGGCGAAAACGCCGTCGTGCTCCACGGCCTCGACGTCGACGACACGCAGGGCGATCGCGCCGTCATGGACTACCTGCGCGCCCTCGGCGCGGACGTCGCCGTCGAAGACGGGGCGATCCGCGTCGTCGCAGGCCAGCTCGAGGGCTGCGAACTCGACTTGAACGCAACGCCCGACGCGTTGCCCATGCTGGCGGTGCTGGGGTGTTTCGCCCGCGGCACGACGCGGCTCGTGAACGTGCCCCAGGCGCGCATGAAGGAGACGGATCGGATCGCGGTGATGTGCCGGGAACTGGCGCGCATGGGCGGCAACATCCAGGAACTGGAGGACGGACTCGTCATCGAGGAGTCCCCGTTGCACGGGGCCCACGTCGACGGCCACGGCGACCATCGCGTCGTCATGGCCCTGGCCGTTGCGGGCACCGCGGCCGCGGGCACGACGACCGTCCACGGCTACGAGGCCGTGTCGATCACGTTTCCGGGCTTCCTGGACGCCTTGCGCCGGCTGGGCGGCCGCACACATACCGACTAGGACGTGTCCCGCCGCGGACGCGTTGCCGGATAGCGAGCGAATCGAGGAGCAACTGGGAAGGGAGAATCGACGATGCTCGGGTGCAGCTACGGAACATTGTTCCAGACGACGGTGGCGGGCGGATCGTATCAGGACGGACTGACTGTCCACATCCAGGGAGTCCCGCCGGGACGTTCCATCACAGAGGCCGAGATCTACGCCGCGCTCCTGGCGCGCAAGCCGGGCCAGAGCGCCCTGGCCTCGCCGCGGCGCGAGCCCGACGTCCCCGTGATCTACAGCGGCGTCAACGCGGCCGACACCATGCCGGGGTTCGCGAACCGGGGCAAGACGAACGGCACGCCCCTCGTCATCCTCATCCCGAACCTCGATCGGCATTTCGAGCACATCGAGCAGTATCAGGTGACCAACCGCACGCCCCGCCCGGGCCACGCGTCGTATGCCTCCTATCAAAAATACGGCGAGTGCGACGACGCAATCGGGGCCGGCTTCTTCAGCGGACGCTACACCTCGACGATCGTGGCCGCGGGCGCCGTGGCGCGATCCATTCTCCGCGATCAGGGCATCGAGGTGTTCTCGTATGTGAAAGAGGCCGCCGGCGTCCGCGCGCCCGACATGGATCACGACACGGCCCGCAAACAGGTGGTTGCGTTCCGGACAGTGCGCCGCAAGTTCGATCCCATCTACAACTGGGTGTTCGAATCCGGCCGGTTCAACGCCGACATGCGGTTCCTCGAGAAGATCGCCGTGCTCGCCGAACTGGAACGCGAACTCTGGGCCATCCAGGATGCCGCCCAGCCCATGGATCCCGAAGCCATCCGCGCCGAATACGGCATCCATCCTACGATGAACTGCCCCGATGTGGACGCGGCCTTCGAGATGGAGAAACGCATCCTCGAGATCCGCGATGAGGGCGACTCCAGCGGCGGCATCGTCGAGGTGGTGGCGACGGGCCTCCCCGCCGGCATGGGCGAACCCGTGTTCCGCAAGCTGGACGGCGAAATCGGCCGGATGATGAGCATCGGCACGATCAAGGCCGTCGAGGTAGGCGCCGGCTACGCCGTGAAGGACATGCGCGGTTCCCAGTGCAACGATCAGATGCGCGCCCGGGACGGCGCGGTTCGCTTCGAGTCGAACAACGCGGGCGGCGTGACCGGCGGCCTCGCCACCGGACAACCCCTCGTGGTGCGCCTCGCCGTGAAACCCACGCCCACCATCGCCAAGCCGCAGAAAACCGTCGACAAGGTCTCCCTCGAAAACGCCGAACTGGCCGCGGTAACCCGGCGCGATCCGACAATCGTCGCCCGCGTGTGGCCCGTGGCGGAAGCGTTTCTCGCCCTGATTGTCCTGGACTTGTACATGGCGCACCGCGCCTACCGGGCCCTCTGGGCCGCTGAGTGAGGACGGCGCCGGGCCGCAGGGAGCCGAGCACCCACGATGAACGCCATCCTCATCGGATACCGGGGTAGCGGAAAATCCAGCGTGGCCGATGTGATCGCCGCATGCACCAACCGCACCGTCTACCATATGGACGAGGCGATCGCGCAACGGGCCGGCTGCGGCGCCCGGCAGCTTGTGGCCGAGCAAGGCTGGGATCGGTTCTGGGCACTCGAGGCCGAGGTGGCCCAAGAGGCCGCACGCCTCGACAACGCCGTCATCGATACGGGCGGCGGCGTGATCCAGCGCCCCGAGAACATGCTGCGCCTCAAGGCCACCGGCCCCGTGTTCTGGCTGACCGCCCACGTCGACACCATCAAGGAACGCATCAAGGACGAGGCCGACCGCCCGTCCTTGACGGGCAACCGCTCGTTCCTCGAGGAGGTGGATGAGGTGCTCGACGCGCGGCTGCCCCTGTACGCCCACTACGCGGATCACCTCATCGAAACCGACCACCGCTCCGTGAGCGATATCGCCAACGACATCGTGCAGATGCTGTGCTCCTCCTGAATCCCCGGGGTGCCCGGCCGGCTCGTGCTATACTGTCCGCCGGAGGGGGGCCGGCGGGCGAATCCGCCCGGCCGGCACAGAACCGGGAGAATGGTATGCGCGTTCAGACGTTCGTCGGCAAAGTCAGTATCGAATCGCTCCGTCAGATGGACTCCTCGATCAATAACTGGCTGGAATCGCACAAAGTCGAGCCGAAGCATATCGTCCAGACCTTTGGATACGAACGGCACCGGGAAGCCGGCGTCCAGGAGCCCGTCGTGATCACGTCGGTGTGGTATTAGGCCGGCCACGGGAACGTGGTTGAGCGCGCACGCCCGCGGTGCTACACTTGATCCGCCCCGGGCCGCGCTCCGGGTGCGCACGCAACCACCGAGGCCCCGCATTCAGCGGCGGATGGAAAGGCAGACAGCGGATGATCCTGACGAAGTACATCACCAAGGGGAGCGTCCTTTCTCAGATGACGGCCACGAATAAGGCCGACGCACTCAAGGAACTCACCCACCTCCTGTTCGAAAAAAAGAAAATGGAAAGCGCCGGCCCGGCCCTCGATCAAGTCCTCGCACGGGAAGTCACCGAGAGCACCGGCATCGGCAACGGCATCGCCGTTCCCCATGCCCGCGTCACCGGCATGAAGAGCCTGGCCTGCGCCGTCGGCCGCATTCCCGAGGGACTCGACTTCATGGCCGTCGATCGCAGGCCCGTCCATCTGATCTTCCTCATCTGCTATCCGCCCACCGAGCAGACCACCTATCTCAACTTCGTCGCCACCGTGGCTAAGCTCCTCGGCGACGACGATCACCTCCAGGGCATGCTCGCCGCCGCAGACGCAGACGACATGTACCGCATCCTCGAGGAGATCTCGGAGACATTCACGGAGCATCACGAGCAGAGCGTCAAGAAGCTCCGGGCCGACCCCGCGCTCGACAAGGTGGGCGACGGCCATGCCGATCTCATCCTGCTGGCGCGTCTCCAGTTGTGCCAGGAGATGCTCGCCACGACGCGCAGCGGAAAGGGCCAGATCAAACAGCGGATCGACAGCATCCGGGCCCTCGTCGAGCCGCGCATTCTCAAGCATTATGACAAGCTCATGAAGAGCCGCCCGCCCGCGCTGGTTCCCGTCGAGGGAGACACCTGCCAGGGCTGCTTCATGCGGCTCTCGTCGAAGTTCGTCCAGCAGGTTCGCCAGGATCCCGAACACATCCATACCTGCACCAACTGCAGCCGGTTCATCTATGTGGTTTGACGGCCGCGCCGCGGCCGTGCGTGGCAATCGAGAACGGATAGGCGGCCGCCCACGTGTCGAGGTGGCGGCCTCGGGGGGAGGAGGTGGCGTCTCATGCCATCATTGGAGAAGTTCGCCAGGCTGGCGGAACAAGTCCCGCTGTTCAACAAACTGAGCGCGGAAGATGTTGCCAAGATCTACTCC
This sequence comes from Candidatus Hydrogenedentota bacterium, assembly GCA_016934125.1. Classification (GTDB taxonomy): domain Bacteria; phylum Hydrogenedentota; class Hydrogenedentia; order Hydrogenedentales; family SLHB01; genus JAFGTL01. The sequence continues at coordinate 7,653 of JAFGTL010000680.1, read as the reverse complement.
AGGGGCATGACCATGCAGATGGAGAAGGGCAACGTCATCTTCTACAAGGGCACGACCGGCAACCAGATGTTCGTCGTGTTGCGGGGCAAGGTGTCGCTCTTCGACGGCCAGAAGCACCTCGCCGACTTGACCGCCGGCGACATGCTCGGCGAGATGGCCCTCATCAGCAGCGAGCCCCGCAGCGCCACCGCCGTCGCCGCCGAGACCACCGAGTTGTACGTGCTGAGCGAGACGTTCTTCCAGAAACTCTTGACGAAGCGGGTGGCCATCCGCATTCTGCTGAACATCATCGGCACGCTCAGCAACCGGCTGCGCAGCATGAACACCAAGCTGACGCAGTTGCAGCAGCGCCAGCAGCAGTAGGCGGTTCCCGGCGGCCCACGGCCGCGCTACCCGGCCGCGACGGTTCGCAGCACCTCCTCGATCGTAGTCGCGCCCTCAACCGCCTTGCCGATCCCGTCCGCGGCCATCGTCTTCATACCTTCATCCACCGCGAGCGCCTGCAGTTCCTCCGCGGAGGCCCCCCGCCGCAGCGCTTCACCGATCCGGGGCGTCACCGAAAGCGTCTCGGCAATCAGCAGCCGCCCGCGATACCCGAGATCTCTGCATTTGGCGCAGCCCGTGGTGCGCCGGAACGTCTTCGGGAGCACGTCCCAGTCCAGCCCGCTGCCGCGGCAGAGCCGTTCCGCCCGGGCCAGCGTCTCCCCGGGGATCTCGCCCTCCTTGCTACAGTGCGGGCATAGGGCACGCACGAGTCGCTGCGACACGATCAGCGTCGTCGCGTCCGCCACCACAAAGGGCGGAGCCCCGATCTCGATCATCCTCCGAAGCGCTTTCGCGGCACGTCCCGCGTGCAGCGTCGTCAGCACCACGTGCCCCGTCAGCGACGCCTGAAGGCACAGTTCCAGCGCTTCGTTGTCCCGGATTTCGCCCAGGGCGATCACGTCGGCGTCCGAACGCAGAAACGACACCGCCGCCCTGGCAAAGCCGAGCCCTTCCCGCTCCGAAACCTGCGTCTGCTCCACCCATGGCAGCAGCCGCTCAACGGGATCTTCGACGCTCACGACCTTCACGCCCGGCCCGGCAAGGTGCCCGAGGCAGGCGTACATCGACATGCTCTTTCCGCTGCCCACCGGCCCGTCCAGCACGATCAGCCCGGAACGCCCCTCGATACTGCGCGTCAGCCGTTCAAGGTCGGAGGGCGCATAGCCCAAGGCGTCGAGATCCAATTGCGCGTGGGCCGACAGGAGCCGCCCGGTTACGCTCTCCCCGATCACGGAGGGGACGAAGGACGCCCGCACCTCGACGCGGCCTTCACCCGCGCCGTGTATCAGCACGCCGTATTGCGGCCGCCCGCTCTCCTGCGGATTGCAGCCCGCCAACCGTTTCCAGTACGCCACCAGAGGCGGCAGCAGGCGGATATCAAACTCCTGGGAGGGGTGCAGCACGCCGTCCACACGGTACCGCACCATGCCGCTGCGAGTATGCCCATCGCCGCCCACGTGGGGGTGAACGTGCAGATCGCTGGCCTCGAGCGCCATCCCGAGCCGGATCATGGCAAACGCCGCCCGCGCCACCTCGCTGTCTTCCGGGGCCGCGAGCGGGGGCGCGCCAAGCTCCGCAGCCCGTTCTTCGAGCGCCACGGCCAGCGGCAGGATATCGCTCCGAAGCGCGATGCGGGGCTCTTCGCCGTGGAGGAACCGCTCGATCTCGCCACGATCGAACCGCCACTGCCGCCCCACCTTCATCCCGTTCAACCGCCCGGCACGCAGCCAGCGGTAGAAGGTCGAGCGCGTCGTCTTGAGCAGCTCAATGGCCTGCGCCATGCTCAGCAGTCCTCCGCCCTCCGCGGCCTCGGCCTGCCCGTTCCGGCGGGGTGGCTTCCCGGCGTCGCCGGGGATGCGGCGTGTCCGCGCGCTCCTCGTCCGTTTCATGTCGGGCTCCTTATGTTGCTTTATGTATTATATACGTTCTGATATATAATGCAACATATTTGCCTGCGGACGACCGCACAGCACATCACATTGGTAGGAAAAACGTTACGTCTACGAGAAAGGGAGGATCGCCTGCCTGCGCCTCGCCGATTCCGCACAGGGCGGCCCACAGCGGAGCCCTTCATCGCGTGGATCGGGATCCACCGCCGGCTGCATGCGGCGCTAGCTGCCCAAGAGCCGGGCGGCGTTCTCCCCTTGGAGGTTGGCCTGGGCCAGCGCGGCCATGCCCGCCTGAAGCCGGACTTGGTTCTGCGTCTGCCGCATGACGCCCTGGGCCATGTCGAGGTCGCGGATCATGGATTCGGCTTCGGCGCTGTTCTGCGCAGCGATCTCACGCTGCGAGATGGCGCGCTCGAACCGATTCTGCTGGGCGCCGAGGCTGGCCCGGTTCTGATCGACAGCGTTCAGTGCGTTGTCCACTTGGCCGAGGGCGTTCGCGGCGCCGCCTTGCGTCGTCAGATCCACCCCGCCCAATCCCAACGAGGCCGTGGTGGACTCGTTGATGTTGATCTCGATGCCGCCTTCCGTGCCGAGGGGGATGTTCGTCTGGCTGCCATCGAGCGGGTTGGTGCCGTTGAACTCCGTGTTCTGGGCGGTTGCGTCGATCTGCGCCATGATCTGCTGCGCTTCCTCATTGAGCGCGGCCCGTTGATCGTCCGTCAAGGTGCCGTTCGCGGCCTGCACGGCCAACTCGCGCACCCGCTGCAGGCCTTCCTGCTGGGCGGAGAGGGCGCCGTCGGCCGTCTGCGCGAAGCTCACGCCGTATTGCAGGTTGCTGGCCTCGGCGTTCAGTTGGCGCACCTCGGCACGGAATCGCTCGGAAATGGCCAAACCCGAGGCGTCGTCGGCCGCCCGGTTGATGCGCAGGCCGGACGCCAGTTGCTGGAACCCCTTGAGGAGGGTGTTGGTGGTCTTGCGGGTTTGGCGCTGGGCGTTCAGCGCGGATACGTTCGTGTTGATGCGAAGGCCCATGACTCACCCTCCTTGCGGCGGCCGTCCGCCGGACAGGGACATCCCTCTTCCGTTCAAGTGTACCACAGGCTGCCCGATCGCGCCAGCCTCGACGAACAGCGTCGAGCCGCGCAGGCCGGCCCACACGCTGTTTCCCCTTCCCGTGAAAGGACTTGGCGCGACCCGCGCCCGATCAAAGGCTCCGGAACGCGTGCAGCATCCGCCATCCGCACCGTTCCCACGTGAACTCGACGGCCCGTGCCGCGGCGGCCTTCGCGCATTCGGCGCGTTCCTCGGCCGTGTCTTCAAGAGCACGCCGGATCGCGCCCATCATCGAGCGGGCGCTGCCGGGTTCGAAGTACACGGGCACCCGGCCGGCCACCTCGGGGATCGCGCCGACGCGCGCCGCGACGATACGGGCGCCCGCCCGCATCGCCTCGATCACGTGAACGGCCGTGCCGCTGTAGTCGCCGGGGCACAGGAACAGATCGCAGTGCTGGTAGAGCGCGCCGAGTTGCCGGGCGGGCACGTCCTCGAGCCGCAGCACGCGATCGCCCCAGTCGCCGGGCTCCTCGTCGCCCGACCGCCCGACTACCACGAACCCGTGGGGAATGGCGTCCTCCCACCGCTTGATGATCTCGACCGTCTGCGCCACGTTCCCGCCCCGATCCGTGCTGCCTACCAGCAGGATATAGGGCTCTTGAACGAATCCCGGCTGCGGCTCCGCGAGCACGGCGTCGGCCCCCGCCCACGCCACCAGCACGCGATCCAGCGCCACGTCGAGGCCATCGAGAAACGCCTGTTGAACCGCGCGCGACGGAGCCACCACGGCGTGCGCATTCTGACACAGTTGCCGCAGCCGCTTGATGCGCCCGGCCCCCCGCCACCGGCTCGCGCCCGCGTCGCGGACGACGGCCGCCACGTCCATCTCATAGAGCACCAAGGGCGTGGTCCCATCGGGTGGCGCCGCGCGCAACGAGGTGCACAGGCAGTCTACGGCCGCTGCGCCCACGGCGCGAGCAAGGGCCTTCGACGCGTCGGGGACATCGACACGGATCCGCTCCCAGCCCTCGAAGGAATCGTGGTTCGCCGGGCTCGTGAAGAGCACGAAGCTCGTGTTCGACTGGGCGTCCCGCATGCAGGCAAGAGCCCGGCGGATGTAGACGTCTTCCTCGTCGCCGTATCCGATACCCAGCCCCAGCGTGTTCACGCCAACGCGCATGATGTCCCGCGCTCCAGACAGAATCCCCCTGCCCTACTCAACGTATCCGAGATCGGCGAGCCGGCGGCGGATCTGCTCCTCCTCGGCGGGGGTATACTCCGTCGACTCGAGGTCGACCACGCCCGCCTCGTCCAGGAGATCCAGGATCTTCTCTGCGGCGAAATCGGGCGTGTCGTTCGGATCCACCTCGACTGCAAGCGTGTCGCCGGCCGGTTGTGCCCCGTCGTACACGGCCAGCACGACGACGCCGTTGCGGGACAGCAGGCCGGAAACCTCGTTCGCCCCGGCTGCCCCCCCGATGCGTTCGGCCAAAGCGCTGTCAATCACCTCGACAGGCCGCCCCAGCTCGATCAGGCGCGTGGCGAGCGCCTTCGTCGTCTCGGGCACGCTCGCCCCGGTGATATGGATTGCCGTCGCCGCGTCCATCATACCCTCCTACCGGATCGCCCGGCCCTGCATGTCGTCCGGCACAGGAACGCCCATCAACTCAAGTACCGTAGGGGCCACATCCATGAGTTGGGCCCCCTCGATCTCCGCGCCACCCCGCCCGGTTCGATCGTCCATGATCAGAATACCATGGTAGTCGTGGTTGGCGTCGTCCGGGCCCGTGTCGTTGTCGAACGTGTAGATCGTGTCGAAACCGACGGTGCCCACGCTGCGCCACTCGAGATCGCCGAAGTAGACGATCAGATCCGGCGCGACCCCGCGCACCGTGCGATACACCTCCTCGGGTTTGCACACCTTCGTGCCCAACGGCCGGCCGTCCGGCCCGGGAATGGCCGCGATCCGGCCGGCGAGTTCATCGCGCGCCGCCTCGTAACGCTCCGCGGGAATCGTCCCGTTCGGCTCGCGCCCAGCCACGTTCATGAATACCCGGGCGTAGTAGCCCCCCGTGCTCCACGCCTGCGTGTGACCCCAGTCGACGGTGCAGTCCTCGATGCGTTTCGGCGCGGACAAATCGTCCTCGACGGCCAGCAGGCCCTCATCGATGAGCCACTGGTTGACACGGAGGCCGCCGATCATGGCCTTGGCCCCGTGGTCCGAGACGACGAGCACGGCCGTGTCGTCCCCCACGAGCCCCAGGAGTTCGCCCACCTGCCTGTCCACGGCCTGATAGTACTCGCGGATGACGGGCTCGTAGCGGTTGCCGGGTTCGTACTTCGGGTGGGCGGGATCGCAGAACTTCCAGAACGCGTGATGCAGCCGATCCACGCCCATCTCCACCATGATGGCGAAATCCCACGCCTTGGTTTCCAGCAAGTAGCGCGCCGTCGCGAACCGGTTCTCCATGAACGCGTAGATCCGTTCCAGCAAGCCGTCCTTTTCTTCGGTGCGGAACCCGGCCACATCGAGCATGTAGGGGCCGACGGCCCCTTCGATCTCCGTCCGGAGCGCCCGGGGATACGTCAGATCGGCCGCGTCGCTGGGCGCCAGGAACCCGGCCGTCAACCAGCCGTTGAGCGGCTTCGGCGGATACGTCTGCGGCACCCCCACGACGACGCTCTTCTTCCCGTGCCGTGAGAGGATGTCCCACACCCGCGGCTCGCGAATGGCCGTCGCGTTCGCCGTGAACAACCCGTCGTAGGAGTGGTCTTTCCGGTTCCGGAAGCCGTAGAACCCGAGCGTGCCGGGATCCTTGCCGGACAACATCGAAGTCCACGCCGGCACCGTAATGGGCGGGTGGCAACTCTCGAGCCGCCCCCAGCAGCCCCGCTCCGCCAAGCCCTCGAGGTTGGGCAAATCGAACCCGCCCGGCCCGAACACGAACTGCGGCGTCGCGCAGTCGAGCCCGATGACGAGAACCTTCTGAACCTTCGGATTTCGCATGGGTGATCGCCTGGTTTCGCTTGTTTCCCGATGGCGCTATTGGCTGCTCTGGGCCCAGTCCACGAGGATCTTGGCCACCTCGGGGCGCGTAAACTCCGGCGGCGGCATCTCGCCCCGCTTGAGCATCTCGCGCACCTTCGTCCCGCTCAGGAAGATGTGCTCGTCGGCCGAGCCGGGACACGTCTTCTTCGAAGCCATGCTCTGGGTGCGCGTCGAGTAGAACGCGTGGTCGAAGAAAAGCGGCGTGATGCCGATCTCGGCCGGATCGAATTCGGCGAAGATCTCGTGGGCGTCATAGGTGCCGTAGAAGCTGCCCACGCCGGCGTGGTCGCGGCCTACGATGAAGTGGGTGCATCCGTAGTTCCTCCGGATGATGGAGTGCATGATGGCTTCCTTCGGCCCGGCATACCGCATGTTGACGGGCATCAGCGAAAGCATCACGTGTTCCTTTGGATAGTAGCGCTCCATGAGCACTTTGTAGCACGCCATCCGCACGTCGCCGGGGATGTCATCGCTCTTCGTGGTGCCCATGAGCGGGTGAATGAGAAGGCCGTCGCAGATCTCGAGGGCACACTTGGTGAGGTATTCGTGCGCCCGGTGGATAGGGTTCCGCGTCTGGAAGGCGACGATCCGGCGCCAGCCGTGGTGCTCGAAGGCCGCACGCGTCTCGCGCGGCGTCAGGTTGTAGTCCTGGAACTCGATGTTGCGCGCTTTCAGCACGTCGATGTCGCCGGCGAGGAGCACATCGCCCAGCGAAAGCGTGTAGTTCACCCCCGGATGCGATTCATCGGTGGTTCGATACACTTTGTCGGCGAACTCGAGGCGATCCACGGTGAACTTCTCGGCCAGGTGCAGGATGGCCACGACATCCCCTTCATCATCCCGGATCGCCACCTCCCCGCCCACCTCGAAGGCGTCGGCATCTTCCTTGGCGGCAGACAGCACGATCGGGATCGTCCACGGTATGCCGGGCCGCAGGTGCATCGTATCGAGTACGCTGCGAACCTCGGCCTCGTTCATGAACCCCGTCAAGGGGCTGAAGATGCCCTTGGCGATGCAATCGATGTCGAATGCGGCATAGGTGTCCACCGTAAGGGCCGGCAGTTCCGCCGCCTTGGCTTTCGCGGCTTCGAGGGCCGCGCCCGTGAGGAAGCGGTCAACCAGTTGGCCGCCGTGCGGTGCGAGTGACATGGTGTACCTCCGTGATGGATTCAGGGGTGATGGACGGCAAGACGCCGGTTCGCCCACGCGCCAATAACAAGCAAGACACGACAGTGTAGCAGTTCCCGCGGGTTGGGCTCAACCCGATTCGCCGGTTAGAATCTCGCGACGTGGTGCGCAAGGCAAGCTCGGCCACGCCATTTGCGCTTACGCAATGCTCACCCGGCGGGTGGCCATGTGGCCGAGCGGAACCCGCACACCGGCAAAGACTTCGGACGCGTCGCCCTTCGCTACCAGACGTTCTCCACAATCCGCACGTAACGCTCTCCACGTGGGAGACGGAGCGCCAATTGGCCCGCCGCGGCGGGCCTTTCCGTTGCTTTACCGTTTCGCTCCATGCATCGTGGGCTCCTTGATGGACGGCAGACGCAGGGAAAACGGCACGATGCCGCTTCTGCGTTGGACGGAAACGTAGACGCGGCATCCTGCCGCGTTCCT
>JAFGTL010000058.1 GCA_016934125.1 Candidatus Hydrogenedentota bacterium | reverse complement strand
ATGATTCCCCAAGAGCCTCGGGATCGGCCCGGGGCGGCTCGGGGAAGTCTATCGATGGCATCGGACTGGCCAGGCGAACCGCCCCATCACGAGCACATGCTGGCGCGCTTCGTGAAGACGGGGACGAAACTGGTGCTGGTGATGGGGCCGCGAAACGCGACAGACGACGCCAGCCACTGGCTCGGCGCGCTGTTGAGCGTGGTTGGCAACTCGGACGACATCCCCACCATCGCGGAAGCCATTGAAGACGGCCTGTTCGCGCCGGGCAGCGGGCGGTATCTCGTGCCCTTCGATCCGGGCAGGGCCCGGCCGGGCCAGCTTGAGGAAGCCCGCACGCGCACTCGGGAGGCGCGCCGTATGATGCGGGCCCGTGCCCATGCCAAGCAGTTACGCGAGTCCGCCGTTGAGCAGCCCGTTCTGCCGGACGCCCCGGTTGCCGGCTCGGGCGACGCCGCTGTCGCCTATGCAAGGAATACGCGGCTCAAGTTCGAGCGGGTATACGAGTCCGCCCGGAAGGCACTGGCCGCCGGGGACACCGCTACGGCCCTGCTGAAATGCCAGGCGGCCCGCGACCTTCTGCTGAGCGAAAACCTGTACGGCAGCGCCCAGGAGCAGATCCTCACTGCCCTCGAACACCGCATCCGGCAGATGGAACTCGGCTGACTCGACCGGCGGCCGGCCCGCCATCGGCTCGCGGGCTCGCGTTGGATTTGACGGGCCGCGCGGGCGTCCATTATACTTACGCGCTGTTCGGCCCCGGGCGAATCGCCTGCGGGCCGGGCATGTGTGCCGGGATAGCTCAGTTGGTTAGAGCGCTGGGTTGTGGACCCAGAGGTCGAGCGTTCGAGCCGCTCTCCCGGTACCATCTCTAGATGCAAACGCCAACGGCGGTTCCGGCCGCCGTTGGCGTTTCCGTTTGGTGCAGGGGCGCTCACCGGCTGATGACGATGGCGCTTACTTCCAGCGGTTCGAGCTTCATGTCGCGGTGGAAGGATGCGTCGACTCCTCCGAGGGACTCGCGGCCCGATTCGTCCACCCGTTCGGCCGTCAGCGGGCCTCCACCCAGTCCATAGGCCTTTGCGTCGAAATCCCACGCAAACGCAAGCGGCTCCTCGGTGGAATTGGCGAAGATGAACGCAGTCGAGCCGTTTTCGGCCCGCCAAGCCGCGCACTGCAGCGCCGAATCCGTGATGGGCCAATGCCCCGACCACGCCCAATCGGCCGTCACTTCCGGGATCTCGCCGGCCACAACGGGCGGCCGCGCCATCCGGCCCTTGGCGAGGTAGTCGAGCAGGCGATGGCGCACCCGCGCGCAGCGGCGGAGGTAGGTGGCCGCGTCGGGCTGGCTGTCCACAATGCCCGGATCGAGCCAGCCAAGCTGCTCGCCGAACACGAGGGCCTGGCCCGTCTTCATCCGGTGGGCCAACTGCTCCTCGCCCCGGTAGGCGCGGCCGAACAACTGGATCTTGCCGCCGTACACCGCGGCGATGGCGGGCACGGCGTTCTTGTACTGGTAATGCCAGGTGAGGTAGCCGTCGAAGAGGTGGACATAGGGTTCGGCGGTGCATTCGGTGGTGAGCATTTTGTCCGGGAACCGCTCGTCGATGGCCTGATTCAGTTCGGCGAGCATGGGCCAGTAGCCGTCCACCGTCCACCAGTGTCCCCCGGCCAACGGATGGCCGTGGGAGGCATCGTAGCAGCGTGCCGGCGCTGCGGCGGCCACCTGATCGATGTACACGCCATCCACGTTGCACTCCGGCCCGAGCAGGCGCAGGACGATCTCCTGCACCTTGTCACGCCACACCGGCTGGGTGGGGCACATGGGCACGAGATCCTCCGGATTCGAGCCGTAATGCTCGACGTAGTACTCGCCGTTCTTGCGCTTGGCGGTGCCGGGCAGTGCGAGGGCCTCGAAGTCCTCCGTGTCGGAATCCCAGAGCCGGCCGTTGATGTAGGGCATGACGCGGACGCCGGCCTCCTGGAGTGCGGCGACGCCCTCGGCGAAGCCCGGCTTGGCCGGGAAGTAGTGGGGGTAGTTGTTGTCGAAGGGAATCTCGTGCCAGACATACCAGTGGACGGCCGTCGGCACCCCCATGAATTCGGCAAACCGCTTCACCTGCTCGACCACGGTGTCGGGCCCGCCGTGGGCGCACGCCCACACGCAGACTTCCTTCATCCACGCCGGCGTGTCGGGCCGGCCCCACTCGCCGCGGTGAGGCCACCATTCCGCCTCGGCCTCGGCCCAGGTGCGGTAGATCTGCGCGGCGTCGTACCAGTGCCCCTGGAATGACGCCAACACCACCTCGCCGGGATGCTCGAATCCGTTCCCGGGCCGCGTCGCGTCCGGGGCCGGCCAATCCACGGCCACCTCGACGCCGGGCGCGCCTTCGTCGCGGCTGACGCGAATCTCCTTGATGCTGGCCTTGGGATCGTGCACGCCCAAGTACAGGGCGCAATCGGCATCCCAAAGGGCCACATACTGGAGCGAACCCCATCCGCTGGGGTAGTCGGCGCGCGCATCAACCCCGTTGAGCATGGACGCGTGGGCGAGGGCGCCCGACACGGTAGGCACGAACAAGGTGTCGTCGGCCGGATCCGAACCCAGACGGCCCAGACTCACTCGGGGAAACGTCACCTGAAGCACCGAACGCCGCTCCGACTGGTTGTCGACATCCAGTTTCAGGTGGCACGCCCCTTCGGCCAGCCGCGACGTCAGCGTCACCGTCAGGCCCTCGGCGTCCTCCCCTCGCCCGCGCCACGTCGCGGTCAGTTCGGGGGCCGTATCCGAGACGTGGACGTCGCACGCGAACCCCTCCGAATCGTTCGTCAGGCTGCAGCCGCCGCGTTCCGCATCGTCGGTATCGATCTCCCAGAGCCCGGCCACGCCCCCGGACAGCAGTTCACGCCCGGCGTCCAGGGAGAACACGCTGAAAGGCGAACACCCGGAGTCCGGGCCGCCCCACAGGATCGCGAGCTTCTCGCCGACCTGCACCGGCCCGGTGTCGAACAGGCGTTGCACGTCCGCGAGTATGGCATCCGCCCCGGCGCCGGCCTCGAGGCAATGGCGCTGCGTCGTCAGGGCCTGCTCAGCCGCGCCCAGGATCCCGCGCCGCATGAGCAGCCGCTCCGTGAGCGAGAGCCACCAGCGGTGGAGGCTGTTCTCCCGGCCCTTCAGGCCCCGCGTCAACCAGGTATCGATCTCGGTGCGCAGGCGCTGCGCCTCGGACGTCGAGACGTAGGCACTCGATAGTCCGGAGCCCGTTGACGCCTGGCGTTCCAGGCGTTCGACGGCGCCCTCCGCCACGGACAGCCACAAGGTGCACGACAGGGCCTCGTGCGTCCCGGCCCATGACACCCACGGGCCGTGGATGTAGCTGCCGTACGTCGGTGTGCCCGAGTAGAGCCGAACCGGGCCGCTCACCATGCCGAACGTGTGCTCCCCGTCCGACAAGGCGCCCCAGCCGCCCACCTGATGGCTCCATTCATCCTGCGTGAACGAGCCCGACTCGCGCGGCGTGCCGCCGGCCCAGTGGGGCAGCGGCCGGGAGGGGAAGTTCCATTCCATGAGGTGCAGTTCGTTCCACTGGAATGGCGTGTCCTGTTGGACATCCGCCACGACCGCAACGGCGGGCGTGAGCGCCTGATACACGAACCGGTAGACGGCCCGCGGATTGGATTCCGGGGCCGCGCCGCCGCGCAGATAGCGCGCGCGCACCTCGACCACGGCCTCGAGCGGGCCCGACTCGACAACGCGAACGGTTGCCCCTGCATCCTCGCGCAACGAGAACGAGCCCAGGCCCTTCTCGTATACGCGATCATTGAGCAGGAAGCCCTCGAAGCTCTTGCCCGTGCCGAGAAACGTTACGCGGGATGGCAGCCCGCCCTGGCGTTGGGGATCGTGCACCACCTCGACGAACCCGTTGTTCACGATCACGCCCTCGCCCTCCTGGCGCACGGTGACGGGCGTCATGCCGGCCGGGAGCCCCGGCGAGGGGGCCTCGGCGGACGCCGGACTCAGGCGGACGCGGCCCTGCGTCACGCCCTCCGGCATCAGAACCGTGATCCGCAGGAGCCCGCCGTCCTCCGGGCCGGCCTGAGAAACGAGGGGCGCGGGCCCGGCCGGCCCGTCGAGGAGGGTGGCCTGGAGGGCAATCGGGGCGGCCGCGGCGGCCACCCCCAGGGCCTCCCGCAGTTCCCCGGCATCCGCCTCGGCCGAGACGATGGCGCTCTCGCCCCTCGACTCGACCACCAACACGGCATCCGGCACGGCCCACGCCGCACCGGCCACCGCCACGCACACCATCGCCAGAGCGTACGCCCTGCATCTCATCGGGTTCGCCCTCCCATTCCGCAACTGAACCGAAGACTACTGCAACTCGTCGATCAACTCCGCCATTTCCTCGCGCACCCGATACAGATCCGCCGTATCCGGATCCAGGGCATCGAGCCAGGCCCGGGCCCGTTCGGCCACGGCGGCCTTGGCCGCGGGCGCGTCCTCTATCGCCTGCTCGAGTGTCGTCACGTACCGCACATCGTCCACCGCTTCCCGGAATCCTTCCCATTGGATCGTGCCGACGATCCCGTTGGCCGTCGGATACGTGAAGTTGTGATCGCGGTACGTCTTGTGGTCGAAATCGTTCCACACGTGGGCGAACCCGTGCTGGTAGGCATAGTCCATCGCCCCGTCGAATCCCGCTTTCCAAAGCACAAGCCCGAAATTCCGCCGGTACGTCTCGGGCTCTTCGTTGCCCACCTGCGGATAGGCGTAGCAGAAGGCCTGCGAGCCCACGCCGTGCCACTTCGCGGCCTCCGCGGGATCCGGCCGGCCCGCCAGTACGGCGCAATTCAGCAGTTCCCCCATGGCCTCGAAGGTCTTGTAGTAGCAGGCCACAAACGTCTTTCCGCCGGCCTCCTGCACCGTGCGCCACGCGGCGCGCTGGGCGGCCAGCCGATCGCCCCGGGCCTCGTCAATGCCGTAGAAGTACACCTCGCCGTAGCCGAACGTCCGGCAGTAGTCCACCCATTTCTTCACGCCGGCGCCGAGTTTCGCGAGTTCCTCGGGCCCCGACGGGCTGCCCGTGCTCTGGCCCAGGTTGTAGAACCGCTCGGTGGGCAGGCCCACGTCGGCCCGCATCTGCATGACGCGGGGCAGCCGGGCGTCATCCCAGCCCTGGTAGTTCGTCGGATACAGGACGCCGTGGGCGAGAAAGTCTTCGAGTTCGGCGCGGTATTGCTCGTCCGATCGCAACTCGGAGCTGATCGTGGCGGCGCCATTCTCGGAGAGCTTCGCGCGGTAGTAGATCGAGTAGATCAACCGCGATGGCAGGAGATCGAAGCCGCGAACGGTGAGCTCGAAGGGAAGCCGTTTCGTCCCGCCGCGGGAGGCCAGATTCACATCGCCGCGATACACGCCGGGCCGCGCATCGGCGGGCACGTGAACCGTCAGCCAGAACTGCTGAAGCCGGCGGGATGGCACATCCACGGGCTGGAGTTCGTCCGCGTCGATGGGCCACACGCCCTCGAGGGCCTCGCTGGTGGGAGCACTGCACAGGACATAGGCCTCCTCGCCGCCCTCGGGCGTGCTGCGCAGGTAGTTGTGCCGCTCTTCGCGATCCACCCGCACGAGCGCGTCATCCTTGAGGAGCAGTTCCGGCACGTAGAGCCGGGCGTCGCGCTCGGGCCAGATGCCCCTGCCCGCCTGATACCAGCACTTCACGAGACGGATGTCCACGGCCTCCGCCGGGATCGTGCCGCCCGGGCCCGTCAGATCCGTCACGGACACCAGCAGATCCGCCACGTCAGCCAGCGCGAACACCGCGAACGTGGCCGATTCGTACTCGCCGCGACAGGCCGCACAGGCGAGTTGCGTGCCGACAGGGGCCGCAATCGGGAACGACACGGCCGTGAGCTGATTGTTCGTGATAGCCTCGGGCGTATAGATGAGATAGGGCTGCTTGGCGGCGAGGCCCTCCGCCATGGCCGCAATGGTGTCCGGGCCGTGCCGTGCGATGAGGAGAGCGGCGTTGATCCCCTCCACTTCGCCCGTGCTGCCGTATCCCGCCTTGGCGAGCGCCTCGATACGGCGTTCCGCTTCGTCGGTGCTCGCCCGGATCGCCTCGACGTCCTGTCTCAAGGGTTCCGGCGGCTCGGGCACGCCATCCAGGGCCGCCCGGGCCTCGACGAGTTCCT
>JAFGTL010000679.1 GCA_016934125.1 Candidatus Hydrogenedentota bacterium | reverse complement strand
GATGGCGTTGCTGTGGCCGAACCAGCCCAGGTTCGTCACCACGATAAGGAAATCGGCCCCCTCTTGCCGCAGCCGCTCCGCCATGGGCGCGAACAGCACCTCGAAGCAGATGAGCGGCCCGAACCGGCGCCCGGCCACGGGCAGCACCTTCTGGGCCTCCCCAGCCTCGATGGCGCCGATGGCCGGCACCACGTGCTGGATGAAGGGGAGGTAGTCGCCCAAGGGAACGTACTCGCCGAAGGGGGCCAGATGGACTTTGTCGTAGTAGTCGACGACCGCCCCGTCCCGATCGATGAGGTAGCTCGAGTTGAGGGGCCCGCCCGTGGCTGGATTGCTCCGGTGGGATCCGGCGAACAGCGCCGCGCCCGTATCGCGGCACAGTCCGGTTACCTCGTCAAGGATGCCGGGGGTGTCCAGTTCGTCCATGATGAGGCTCTCAGGCCATACGAGAAGGCCCACCTCGTGGCGTTCGGCCAGGAGGCGCGACTTCTCGGCGGCATTACGCACCATCTCGACGCTGTATTCGGGATCCCACTTCATCTCGAGGGGGAAATCGGCCTGGACGAGGCCCACGTCGAGGGGCTCCGCGGCGTAGTCGGGCTCATCAAGCAGGAGGGCGCCCCCGCCGTGGGCAACGACGAGCAGGACAACGGCCACCACGATGCACCGGATCCGATGCCCTTTCTCGACGGCAATCTGGGCCGCCAAGGCGTTGAAGCCGGCGAGCAGGGCCGACACCAGGGGCGCACCGCCTACGGCGGCCCACTGGATCACGGCGAGGTCGCCGCCCTGGGAGTACGCGAGTGCGCTCCAGCCGAATCCCGAGAAGGCCCAGCCCTGCACGAGTTCCATGGCCGCCCAGAGCACAGCCAGCACGAGTGCCGGCGGGATCCACGGGAGCCGCCTGCGGATCCAGGCCCATGCGGCGCCGGTAGCGGCCCAGTACGCCGCCATGAGGGCGGACAGGGCCGCATAGCCCCACACGGCCCAGCCGCCCGCCCAGTAGACATTGGCCAGGAGCCATTGGAGCAGAACGAGGTGGAAGGCGAGGCCGGCCAGGAAGAACGCAAAGGCACACGACTTCGGGCCGGCGCGCCAGAACCGGTAGAGGAACGGCGCGAGCGCCAGCCATGCGAGGGGAAAGAGATGCCACGTCGGATAGCACAGGGCCAGCGCGATCCCCGGGGCGATCCCCCACATATTTCGACGAAGAAAGGCCGCCATCGCATGCGCATCATGCGTGACGGCCGTTCCGGAAATCAACTTCAATTGGGCCTGTGCGTGCTACAGTTCCTTCGGCATCAGATCGATCTCCTGCTGGATTCGATCCATGTTCTGCCACTTCTCCTCGCGCCAGAAGTTGAGCGCCCGATCCATGCGATCCGAGTAGTCCCGGAGATCCACGACGGTGGGCGACACGAAGATGAGCAGATGGGAATTCAGGGCTTCGCTATGGCGGCCCCGGAACAGGAGGCCGAGGAGCGGGATCTGGCCGATGATGGGAACGCGCGTCTCGGTGCGGCGTTCGATGCGGCTGTTCAGCCCGCCGATCACCAAAGTCTGGGCATTGGGAACCATGACCACGCCCGTCTGGGAGCGCGTCGAGAACACCGGCACCTGGAGCCCTTCGATGGGCGTGTCTTTCAAGTTGTCGCTGACGTCGAGCTTGGTGATAGTCAGCTTCACCAGATCGTCGGAGGCGATCTCGGGCATGAGGTCCATCTCGACGCCGATCTGCCGCCACGTGATGGAAAGCTGGGGCACGCCGTTCTTGTAGGCAACCGACTGGTAGGGGATCTCGTCGCCGGCGTTGATCGTGGCTTGAGTCTTGTCGATGACGAGCAACTCGGGCTTCGAGATCAAGTCCGAGTCCGTCCGCGTCTCGATGGCGCGGAACACCCCGTCGATGGTGCCGCGGTCGGCGTCGACAATGCTCCATGAGAGCCCCGCGCCGCTTCGCGTGGCCACGTAGGGCTCGCCACTGGCGCCGGCCGCCAGTGTATTGGCCGCGGTCCAGGCCGTGGCCGACTCGGGCGTGAGCCGGACGTTGCCGCTGCCGTCGCGGGTGTAGGCGTCGTAGTCGGGCGCCGGCAGGGTGGCGTCGAAGGTCGCGCCCATGGGATCGAAGGTGTTCGTGCGAATCCGCTCGACCGAGCCGCTGTGTTCCTGGTCGCGCGTGAACCGCGTGTAGTTCAGGTTCGAGCCCAGGTCCCGCGTCCCGTCCTCGTCGGTCTGGCTGATCCAGACTTGGATCTGAACCTGCTTGATCGACGTGTAGGTGGGTTCCGGCGCGGGGGCCGCTTCCTCTGCGAGGGCGCCCGCGGCGCACACCAGCGCCAGAGCAGCCGTGACGTAAAGCGCCCGCCGGTTCATCGCTGTCCTCCTTCGAGTTCCGTACCCAAGTCCGACCCGAGGCTCTCGCCCGAGATGCCTTCGGCAATGCCCTTGGGAATCTCGACGATGCCCTCGACGACATCGCTGATCACGTCGGTCGGTTTGATCCGGCCCTTCTTCTCTTCAACGAACTCTTCGAACCCGTGTTCGTCGGCCACGGTATACGCCGGGCGCCACGTCTCGGTCTTGATGAAGAACACCAGTTCGCGGCGTTCGGTGGCAGACGAACGGTTACCCACGGTCGCCGAGATGGGGGCCGCAAGCACATTGCCCGGCACGACGCGCTCCGCCATGCCGACGGCTACGTTCTCCGCCTGGCTCACCCAGGGCAGCGTCGACAGATTCTTCGTCTTCCGGTTCCGGTAGAGCCCACCGAGGATGAGCACCTGCCCGTGGCGCACCCAGACGGTGGTCTTCACCTTACGCGAAGTGAAGGTCGGCGCCGAGATCTGCTCCGCGCCGCTCAGCCGATCGTCCAGGGCGATGATGAGGTCGGTGCCCAATTCGAGCACGTCCACCATAACGTCGAGCTTGATGTACGTGTCGTCGGTCGTCGACCAGTCGTTATCATCATCGACGAGTTCCGGAACCGTCACCTGGAGCGTGACGCCCGTGTCGCGGAACGCGGTGGGCTGTACGACGGTGTTGCCCACCACGACCGGGGCAGAATACGGGTAGTTCTGGACGGTCTTGATGACCGCTGGGGTGGGTTGTTCCACCATGACCATCGTCTTGGGCCGCGACAGGATGAAGGCGCGGCTCTCGCTGACGAGGGCCTGAAGGACAAGCTCAAGGTCGCCCTCGGACATCCGGAGGCGGTCGAGGAACACCGTAATGGCACCCTCGGACTGCATCGGGAACGTGAGGTCGGCCGTGGTGATGGCGCCGTTGCCGCTGGTGACCCGCCCGTACAAGCGATCCTCGTTACGGCGGGCAAAATACGCGCTCATGCCGGTTTCGACGCCTTTGGTCGCCTGGAATTCGACGATTTTCGCCGAAACGGTAACCTGTTGGGGTTTTGCCTCTCCAACCGCGGGTGCCGGAGCGGCCGGCTCCTGTGCCAGCGCCAACGGCGCCAGTGCCAACAAGAGCAATCCAAGTATGCGTGTACCTTTTCGCATTGGCTCCCTACCGTTCAAAGGTCCCTATGCACTCGTGCCTGTGAATGTTCTCGACGTTCTCGAAGTTGCTGAAGCGGACGCTGAATGCCCGGGTATCTCCGGGATTCAAACGGCCGATACTCACTGTATTCGTGTCATACACGACGTTCCCGAATCCGTACAGTGTGATGATCACTTGAACGCCGTACAAGACGCTGTCCGCGCGGTTGGTGACCTGCCCGGTGACAACGTAGTACCGCGCCTCGCGCGTGAACAAGTCCGCGCCGCTGCGGAACGCGGAGACGTTGCTGACCACCAACGGCTGCTCCTCAACGGCGCGGCGCAACACTTCGACGGGCGAGAGTACGACGACCTCGCCGGAGGGCAGCAGTTCGACCCGGCTCGTGACGGTCGCATCCGTGGCGTACTCCGGCTTCGCCGCGACCAGTTGGGCGTAGATGCGGCCGGATTCGTCGTAGTCGCCGCGCTTCCACAGCAGATCCGCCAAGGTCCATTGGCTCTCGAAGTTGCCCGGCTCGGCGGCGAGGTCCTTCCTGAGCTCCGCGATCCGCGTGTCCAGCTTGTCCGCAGTCCAGAACTTCTTCTCGTACTCCTCGAGGAGCCGGGCCGAATAGGCCGCGCTCTTCTCGGCGTACTTGCCGTCCGGCGCCAAGTCGATATACTCATTGAACATGTCGATGGCGTCCCGGTAGCTCTGGATCTTGTGATACGTGACCCCCATCCAGTAGCGGGCGTCCAACGCCGCCTCGGAGTCGGGGTACTTCGACACGACGTGGAGCAGTCGGGGAATCACCACGGAGTAGTCGCCGGCCTCAATCATGCGCCGGACTTCTTCCACTTCCTTCTTGCCTGCCTGGTGGTCGAGGATCCGGTTCTTCGTGACCGGAGTCGCCGTGCTCGGGCCCGGCGACCGAGGGGTTGTACAGCCTGCTGCAAGAATCAACAGGCCACCCATGAGTGCCGCAGCGAAACGTGTTGTCTTCTTCATGTTTGCAATCAGCTTCCTACCAGCTACGCCGTCCCTTCAGGCCCGGCTTCCGCCTCTGTGCCTGCTTCCGCACCCGGTGCCGCTTCTGCATCCGGTGCCGCCTCTGCGTCCGGCTCCACCTCGGGCGGGGCTTCGCCTTCCGGCGCCTCGCCCTCGGCCTGCAACTTCTCCTGATCCGCCTTCTTGGTCGGTGGTTTCGGATTCTCCATCCGTTTGATAACGAGCGCCGTGATATCGTCGACTTCGATCTCCGGATTCAAGGTTTTGAGGTAGCCCTGGGATGCAACGAGGTCGTACTCCTCCTCGATGGCCACGGCTGCGATGGCGCGCACCGTGCGGTCACTCGCCTGGCTCATGAGAATCCAGTATCTCCCGGTGCCCCGCCGAATCCGTTCCTTCTTCAACTCCAGGTACTCGGGGGTCGACTTGACCACTTCCTGGTACTCCACCTCGCCGGGCCGGTCGAATCCACTGGGCTGCCCCCAGTAGATTCGGCGCGCATCGATCTTCTCCTTGAAGCTGTAAGTCTGTGCCAAGACGGCGCTTGACATCAGCACCATCCCTATCCCACAGCCTATCCGGATAGCTCTATTCATGGCTTCGAGCTCCTCCGTCTCCCTCTAGTCCTCCTACGCGGACGCCACCAGCGTTTGGAACGACGCCGCTAGGCCACCGATTCCCCGAATCCTAGCGCCTCATACTGAAGATACCCGCAACGTTTGTCAAGTAATTACTCCGTCGCGCCCGCCTCATGGCTCTCTTCAGCGTCGGCGCCCACCGTCCCCTCCATCCACGAACAGGCCCTAACATCTTACCAAAAAAAAGGTTATGGACCTTCCGTCTATGCAAACCACGATTCTCTACTACATTGGAATACCCCAAGTTGCCTGAAAGTTCCCGCGTTCTCAGGGATTCTTCTGCCTTGCGCGCCCCTCACAGATCCCTTCCTGGTCAACACTTGGACATCCTCCCTCGTTGTCTCTTTTGACAGCTCGACGAGAGGTCTCTAGAATGATGCCGCATCGCCGGTGTTGCGAACCATGGTGAAAGGATTCCCGCATGTCCCGCCGGACTCGACGTCTACTGGGTATCGCGGTTGCTTGGCTCTGCGTTGCCATATGCACGCCCGCCTGGGCCGGCGAGCCCGGCGACCTCGACGGTGGGGCGCCGGCAGCCGCTGAGGAGGGTTGCGTCCGCATTGAGCCAAGCGGCGGATCCGCCGACGGCCCGGTCGGGCTCGATGTGAAGTTCATCGAGGAGCAGGCCTCAGCGGCCATGACGGCCTTCGATTGCACGGTGTCGTGCGACGAAGGGATAGGCCATGCCGTGCTGGAACTGGTCGTCAAAGACGGTTCGGGGATGCCCGTGTTCGAGGGGACGGTCTCCCTCATGCTGCCGGCGGGCCGTTCCGCGTGCCGGTTCGAGTGGGAGCCGCAGGGCCTTGCCGACGGGATCTACTTCGCCCGGTTCGAGTTGTGGCGGCCCCCGCTCCGGCGGCTCGCGTGGAAGGATCTGACCGTCTGCAAGAGCACCCCGCCACGCCTGGCGGCCCGCGTCGATCGCGTCGAGCAGGAATTGGAGTCGCTGGCCCAGGGGATGCAGTCGGATGAGCTCGGGAAGGGGGCGCTGCCGTATGTGCGTGCGCGCCTGGCGCTGGCCGCAGACTATGTCGGCCCGGCACGCAAGGCGATTGCGCAGAAGGATTGGCGGCGCGCCCACGCCTTCACGGACTACCTCGAAAGGGCCGCGGCCGGCGTGCGGGCGGGACTTGCGTTCACGCCGTGTTTCGCGCCGGAACTGGCGGAGCCGATTCCGGGGCTGGATCCAGCCGGCGTTGGCGTAGGGGAGGGCGGATTCTGCTCGGCGGGACGGCCCGTCTTCCTCGCTGGCGCGACGGGGGACGCCAAGCTGGTAGCTCAGTTCTCAAGGCTTCGCAGATACGGATTCAATGCGGCCGGCGTCCGCGTCGCGCCGGATGGGACTGCGGAAGGCGATGCCAAGGCCGGCGGGGCGATCCAGCGGGCGGCAGACAAGGCCGGGCGCGAGCGACTGGCACTGACGGCGTTCGTGCCGCTGAGCACGTTGCCTGGATGGGCGCGGGCGAAGTGGCCGGCGCTGGAACAGGGCACGCCGTTCGACGTCTCCCATGCCGCCGTGCCGGACGTGATGGCGCGGTGCCTCAAGCCGGTGCTCTCGAATGCGGCGGATCAGCCGATGCTGATGGGGTTGTGCGTGGCCGAGGAACCGGTGTTCCGCCTGGACGGGACGACGTTTCATGACGGTTTCGTGTCGTTTCTGCGGAAGAACTACGAGGACTACACGGCCCTGAACCGGGAGTGGCGTTCGCGGCACAAGGGCTTCGAGGATGTCCAAGTCCAATGGGATACCCCCCGGACGGCCTACCAGTACGATCTACAGACGTACCAGCAGGGGATCGTCACCGAGTTCTTCCGCCGGGCGGTGTCCGTGGCCCGCAACAAGGCGCCGGGACTGCTGATCCAGGCCGCCGTGAGGAATGCGGCGTTCGAACCGGGCGAGTCGGCCTCGGGCGTGGAGCGCGAGGCCTTGGCGGGTG
>JAFGTL010000678.1 GCA_016934125.1 Candidatus Hydrogenedentota bacterium | reverse complement strand
GAACCGGCTCGAGCCCGTGCCACTGCGCGAGGCGGTCGGCTCCGGGGAGGTGGCGTTGGTGATCGGGCCTGAGGGGGACTTTTCGGACGAGGAACTCGAGGTGGCCCGGGGCCGGGGCGCGCAGGCCATCAGTCTCGGGCCGGTAACCTTCCGCTCCGAAGTGGCTGCGGCGCTTCTGGCGGCGCTGGTGGTGTATGAGCGGGGCGGCCTGGGCCGGGCGGCAGGGCCTACTTGAGCGCCTCGCCGAGGAGGTCGATCAGCCCGGTGGCTCCGGACTGGGGCGCGGCAGATGCGGCGTTCGGCCCCTTCTCGAACTCCTGGATGAGCCGGCCCAGCGCCTTGGCGAGAAGCCGATCCGCGGGCACGCCCTGCCCGCTCTCCTCGTCCCGGAAATCCATCTCGATGGGCTCGAGTTTCCATTCGCGAGCCTGGCGCGTCAGGAATTCGGTGGTGAGTTTCACGGTGCAGCCGTCGAGAGCGCCCTTCTCGATACGCAGTTTCTTGCGCTCGCCGAGTTGGGGGCGCTCCCGGCGCTTGGGTGTCCCGAAGCGCGAGACACTGTCGAAGAGCTTTTCGAGGTTGAAGCCGTGGGCCAGGCTTTGCTCGGCGTTGAGCGTGACATCCGTGAGCTTGACTACGCGGATCACGGGCTCCTTCGCGAGAAGAAGGTTGGGGCCGGCCTCGACATAGGCCTCGCCGACGACAATGGCGGGTTTCGCCTCGAATCCTTTCGGATTCGCAATGCGCAGGCCGCCCAATCGAAGCAGGCCGTTCTCGCGATCGAAGGCCACCTCATCGACGGTAGCGGGGGTCTCGAGCAGGAAGGTGAGCGCCTTCTGAAGCCCTACCTTCGCGGCGCGTTCCAGCGGCGTCGGCGCGTCCGGAAGCGCGTCCGACGCGCCCGCGGCGAGGGGTACGGCCAAGGCGGCCACCATCATGAATGCGATAACATGCTTCGGCATCGAACGCCCTTTCCCGTGGCCCGAGCAGGGCCGGAGCGATCATAGCGGATCGGCGGGGGTTGCCGCGAGTGCTTGCGCGGGGGCATATACTGATGTTATATTCAGCTTGATGTAGAAAGGACGGTTCGTTGAACGTTGCCCAGATCATCGACTCGCTCAGGGGGAACGCCCAGTTCCGAAGGAACCTGACGGAATGGCGCACCGTCGCGGCACGGCCGGCCCAGTATGCCGGGTTCCCGGAGGCGCTGGATGCGCGGCTCGTTGCAGGCCTGAAGGGCCGCGGCATCATCGATCTGTACACCCATCAGCGGGAAGCCGTGGAGGCGGTGCTCGAGGGCGATCACATCTGCGTGGTGACGCCGACGGCGTCGGGCAAGACGCTGTGCTACAACCTGCCCGTGCTGAACCGGCTGCTCTCCGATCCGGAGGCGCGCGCGCTGTATCTGTTCCCGACGAAGGCGTTGTCGCAGGATCAGGTGAACGAGTTGCAGGGCGTGATCGAGGACTTGGAGGTGAAGATCGGCACGTACACCTTCGACGGCGACACGCCCGCGTCCGCGCGCAAGACGATCCGCAAGGCGGGCCACATCGTCGTGACGAACCCCGACATGCTTCACACGGGCATCCTCCCCCATCACACGATCTGGATGAAGCTGTTCGAAAACCTGGCCTACGTGGTGATCGATGAGATCCACCATTACCGGGGCGTGTTCGGCAGCCACCTGGCCAACGTGATCCGCCGGCTCAAGCGGATCTGCGCGTTCTACGGCTCGGATCCGCAGTTCATCTGCTGCAGCGCCACCATCAACAATCCCAAGGAGATCGCCGAGCGCATCATCGAGAAGCCGGTGCGTCTGATCGACAAGAACGGCGCGCCCGCCGGCGAACGTCATTTCCTGTTCTACAACCCGCCGGTGGTGAACGCCGAACTCGGCATCCGCGCCTCCTCGGTGAAGGAAGTGAGCCGGCTCACCAACCTGATGTTGAGCCGGGACGTGCAGTCCATCGTGTTCGCCCGGAGCCGTCTCCGCGTCGAGATCCTGACCACCTATCTCAAGGAGGCGGTGCGCCGGCTCGGCAAGGATCACAACCTTGTGCGCGGCTACCGGGGCGGCTACCTGCCCTCGGAGCGCCGGGCCATCGAGCGCGGCCTGCGGGACGGCGAGATTATGACGGTGGTGAGCACCAACGCCCTCGAACTGGGTATCGACATCGGCTCGCTCGACGTGTGCATCATGACGGGCTACTCGGGCAGCGTGGCGAGCACGTGGCAACAGGCCGGGCGTGCCGGCCGGCGTTCGGGCGTGTCGCTGGTGGTGCTGGTGGCATCGAGCGCCCCGCTGGATCAGTACATCGTCAACCATCCCGAGTACTTCTTCGAATTGCCGCCGGAAAGCGCCACGGTGGATCCGAACAACCTCGTGATCGCCATGAGCCACCTGAAATGCGCCGCCTTCGAGATCCCGTTCAAAGACGGCGAGTCCTTCGGCCTCGACGCCGCGTCGACGCGCGAGATACTGGAGTATCTCGCCGAACAGCGTGTCCTGCGCCACACCAAAGACAAGTGGCATTGGAGCGCCGATGTGTATCCGGCCGAGGACATCAGCCTGCGGACGGCCGCGCCGGGCAACGTGGTGATCCTGGACACGTCGGACAACGGCCGGGTGATCGGCGAGGTGGATCTGTTTTCCGCGCCCGTCGAGGTATACGAAAACGCCATCTACCTCCACCAGAGCGCGCAGTACACCATCGAAGATCTCGATCTGGACGATCGGAAGGCGTACGCCCGGCCCGTCGAGGTGGATTACTACACGGATGCGCAGATCAAAGTCGATCTCAAGGTGATCGACTCGTTCCGGGACGAGCCGGTGGGCGAGTGCACGCGCCACTTGGGGGAGGTGAGCGTCACGTGGCTGCCGAGCATCTACAAGAAGATCAAGTTCGGCACCCACGAGAACGTCGGTTGGGGCGAAATCCACCTGCCCGAGTCAACGATGCACACCTCCGCGTACTGGATCGAGTTCCCCGAAGACGCAGCGGAGCGGATCGGGCTGGCCCGGGAGGGCCTCGGCGAAGCGCTGCACGGCCTGGCCAACACGCTGCGCCAGGTGGCGCCGGTGCAGGTGCTCTGCGATCCGACGGATGTGTACGGCCAAGGCATGGTGTGCGCCCCGTTCTCCGAGCGGCCGTCCATCTACCTCTACGAGAAGTATCCGGGGGGCGTGGGCATCAGCGACAAGCTGTTCTCGCACCACGGCCGGCTTCTGGCGGCGGCCGTGTCGCTCATCACGGGATGCGACTGCAAAGAAGGTTGCCCGAGTTGCGTCGGCCCGTCCCTCGAGGTGGGCGAGCACGGCAAGCGTGGGGCCGTCCAACTGGCACGCCTGGCTCTCGATCCCGGCGACACGGCCTGAGGCGCGGTTCAGTCCCTTGGCGGCGTGGCTCGATCCGCGCCCGGTTCCCGCGGCAACACGATGGTGAAGGTGGAGCCCTTGCCCGCTTCACTCACCACCTCGATGCGGCCGCCGTGGGCCCTGACGATGGCGTTGGCGAGTCCCAGTCCCAGGCCACTCCCGCGCTGGGCGCGGCTCTGATCGCCCCGGTAGAACCGATCGAAGATCCGGGGCAGATCGGCTTCGGGAACGCCGGGCCCCGTGTCCGCAACGGCGATGGCTGTCGCGCCATCGCGGTGCTCGACAGAGATCTGCACGGTTCCGCCGCGGGGCGTGTATTTCACGGCGTTATCCACAATGTTGGCCACCGCTCGGCCAAGCCGCCGCCGATCGCCTTGGATGATCGCCGTCTGGGCGTCGGGGGCCGTTATCGCGACACCGCGATCCTCCGCCGCGGGTTGAAATAGCTCGCAGGTTTCCCGCGCGAGTTTGCACACGTCTACGGCATCGCGGTCGAGTCCGGTGACGCCGGCCTCCATTTCGGCGATATCGAGCATGGCGTTGACGAGGGCGAGCAGGCCGTCGCATTCCTCGACGATGCTGCCCGTCATCTCCTCGTAGTCGGCGATGGCGGACTCACTCAGCAGGGCCATTTCGGCGTTGCCGCGTATCCGGGCGATGGGGCTTCGCAGTTCGTGGGCGATGTTGTCGTTCACCTGCCGCATCTCGGCGACGAGCGCGGCGATCCGATCGAGCATGGCGTTGAAGGTCGCGGCCAGTCGATCGATCTCGTTTCCGTAGCCCGAGGCCGGCACCCGGCTGTCGAGCTCGCCACCCTGAATCTGCATGGCGGTCGCGGTGACGGCTTCGACGCCCTTCATGGCGCGGTGTGCGAGAAACCACGCGGCGATCACGCAAAGGGGAAGCAGCATAACGAGCACGTGCCAGAAACTGTCCTGAAGGGCCTCGAGGAAGGGATCGAACACGCCGACGGAGATGGCGATACAGATCGTCTCACCGCCGGCCAAATGGCCCTGAATCACCCGGGCCTCCACCTCGGACTCGGGGAGTGGCCGGCTGTCCAGGCGCCACCCCGGGCCTTCGGGCGGGGCGGGCCCTGGGGCCTCCAATACGGCCCGCTCCCAG
>JAFGTL010000677.1 GCA_016934125.1 Candidatus Hydrogenedentota bacterium | reverse complement strand
GTGCCTCGGATTCCGAACACCCAACGAAGTCTTCCAACTACAACGACAAAATCACCTGCGTGCACTTAGAGTTTGAATGTGGGGGGGCCGGCAGGCACGCCGGCCGGCTGCATCGCGCGCAGCATGGCCGTTTGGGCCTGGGTGGTGCTGAGCACCCAGTCGTCCAGCAGCGCATGCGCCCGATCGGCGGCGCCATCTTCGAGCAGCGCGGCGGCGCGCCACGCGAGCAGTTCCTTGTTGGCGTGGCTATTCCGCTCGACGGCCTCCCAGGTGGGCGCGGCGCCGTCGATGGGGCTCAGGAGTGCATACACCTCGCCGCTCATGAGCGGGAGCGGGGTTGTGCGGCACCCCATGAGCAGGGGGAAGGCGAGGCCCTTGCCCGGGAACGTGAGCCATGCGCAGGAGAGGTGCTCCGGATGGGCAGGGTGGATCTCGACAGTCATGCCGGAGATGGTGCTGTCGAAGCACATCGAGGGGTCGCGGGACACGTTGTGATAGGTGTGAAAGTCGATGGGCGGGGGCGCATCGCGGAGGGTGTGCGCGGCGGCGGAATCGCCCCGGAGGCTGAAGTACGTTTTGTCGGTGTGGCGGCGCGCGACGACCTCGGAGGCGTTGTTCGAGATCTCGAGGATCGCCCCGTGCCTGTCCGTGAAGAGCCAGTGGGTGCCGGTGGTTGCCCCGCCCGCGTAGTATCCCTTGCCGACGAAGTCGCGCACGATGGCCTCGGCCTCGGCGCAGGTCGCGGCACGCTCGGCGATGTGGCGGAGGATGAAGGTGTTCATGATGCCGCGATACCGGGGCGCGGGCGGCGCCAAGCCGCCGGTGTCGCCCGATCCGGCAAGTCCCTTGTCGTTCACCATCATCATGCAGGCGAGGACGCTGGCGTCGCTGACGGTGATAAACCGGTTGACGCCGGGCAGGCTGCTTGCCACGACGCAGGCGGCCTGCGGCCTGGCGACGTTGTCGCGGTTCTTGTGGAAGAAGAGCGCGCCGTCGGTGTATTCGGGGGACACGGCATAGGAGGTGCATTCATCGCCCGCCCACAGGGATCGATACACGCAGCCGATGTAGGCCCTGTATATCTCCGCGTCCACCCCGGCGGCCGCGGCGATGGCGTCGGCTTCTTCGAGCCAGTGGGGCGCGACCTCGGCGCAGATTTCGACGAAGCGGCGCCCCCGTTCGAGCAAGTCGGGCTCGGACAGGCCCTTGGCCGCCGCGGGCTCGATGAAGTTGCGGCGCATGTCGTCCTTGATGGAGGCCGCGTTCACCCGGCCCCATTCCGCCCCGATGACGCCGGGCGGCCCCTCGAGTGCGACGCCGGCGGGCGGGCCGGGCGATGGCGCGGCAACGGCCTGACGAGACAAGGCGAGGACAAGAGCAGAGCGGTTCGCGGCATTCATGGCTACTACCTTTCGGCCCACTGACTGATCAAGGTTGTTCCGATTCTGGCCCCGGGCCAAGGGGATGTCAACCTCGATGGCACGGTGCTGCGCGGCCCTACTGAATCATACAGATCGCCCGCAATATCTCGGCCGCCCGGAAACGCCGTCGCACGATGGACGTTGCCTGCTTGGATTCCGTTGGCTTTATCCATAGACTGGCCGCGTGTTTCGTGTCTTACGTTTGCTCCATGAGCGACGAGGACAGAGCGTGCCGCCGAGGTGCGCGAAGATCCTCGAACGGCTGACGCGGCTTGTAGAATGAAGCGAATCGGGCGCCCGGCCGGGGCCGTCGGGAAAGGAGGACGGAGATGAGCATGTGGGAGCCGGCCGGAGGGCTTGTGGGGATGGTCCTCGCCATGATTGTGCTGGGGGAGGCGGGCGCGGGCGCGGACACGGAGAAACTGGTGGATACGACGCTGTTTGCACAGAACGACGTGATCTTCCGGTGGTCGGAGGGCTCCACGATCAACCTGGACGGCGAGGATCACCTGTTGATGGCAGTGACGGTGTTCGGCGGGGGCGGCCACGACAACTCGGAGGCGCGGATCGTAGGGTTCCACTCATACGACGGCGGCCTGACGTGGCCGGAGGCGGATCAGGCCGAGGTGCTTCAGGAGAACGTGGGCGAGGAGAACACGATGTCGCCCGCGCTGCTCCTGCTCGACAACGGCGAGATCCTGTGTTTCGTCAACGTGAAGAACGAAGGTTGGGATTGCGGCCCCTGGGTGAAGCGCTCGACGGACGGGGGCGTCACGTGGGGGCCGCTCGAGCGGCTGCATTACGAAGGGTATGGATGCGTCGGGAACGATCGGGCGATCCAGTTGCGTTCGGGCCGGGTGTTGCTCCCCTGCTGGGTGAGCATGGATGGGCTGGGGTCGAGCCAGGTGTGGGTATTCTACTCGGACGATCACGGAAGAACCTGGCAGCGGTCCCCGATCGTGAGCACGCCGCCGGGTTCGACGGGACGCAAGACGGATCCGGCAGCCGAGGAGCCCATGATCATCGAGCTGACGGACGGCCGGCTGATGATGATCATGCGGACATACCTGAAGTCGATCTACCGGTGCTACTCGTCCGACGGCGGGGCTACGTGGACGGAGCCGGAGACGAGCGGCATTCCGTCGCCGGGCTCGATGGCCACGATCCGGAGGCTGCCGAACGGCGACATCCTTCTGATCTGGAACTGGGCGCCCCTGGAGGCGATCAGCGGGCCGTGGCCGCGCAACTTCCTGACGTCGGCCATCTCGACGGATGATGGGAGGAATTTCACGTCCGTCCGCCACCTGGACGGAGCGGCCGACTTCGAGGGCAAGATCACGATGGCCAACGTGACGTTCGCCGGAGATGACAGAGTCGTGATAACCTACAGCAAATCCATGTCCAAGAAGAACGCCTATAACTGGCAACTCCAGGTGATCCCGCTGCAGTGGTTCTACGAAGGCGACATGTCCCAGGAGTATGGCGAACGCTACGTGCCCACCCTCGAAGCGTATCTGGAAGGGCTCCGCGCCCCAACGGACGCGCCCGCCGGTGGCCTGACGTTCGCGCCCATCTCCCCCGAGGCACGGGCGGATGTGCTCACGAATCGCGTGGCGCAACATGCTGCGGCGGACAGCCAGGAGGCTGGGCTGGTTGCGTCGTATCACCTGGATGGGCGCGAGCCCGGATTTGCGGTGGATACGTCCGCAAACGGGAACGATCTACGCCTGTTTGCCGCCGGCGGCTTTCCCCAATGGGTGGAAGGCCGGAACGGCACGGCCCTTGCCTTCAACGGGGAGGGGGGATTCTGCGCAGCGCCGCATGCCGGGAGTCTCGCGTTCGACAGCGGCGTACTCACCTTGGAGGCCTGGGTGTGTCCGACGGCCCGGAAGGCACACAGCATCATCGCCACCAAGGAGCACATGTTCGAGTTGGGCCTGCTCGACGGCCGGCTTCAGGCCGCCGTACGCGCGGGCGGCGAGTGGGGGCCCGGATGGGTGGGCCGGACGGAGATCCCGCTGAATGAGTGGACGCACATCGCCATGACCTTCGATCAGGAACGGATCCGGCTGTACGTGAACGGGAACGAGACGGACAGCGTAGCGCGGGCGTGCCGGATGGACGTGACGGAGGAGCCGTTCGTCGTGGGAGGCTGCACGAACATCGGCGATTCGGTGTTCGCGGGGCGGCTCGACGAGATCAAGGTATGGCAGTCGGTTCGATACGAACCGGTTGACAAGGCCGCGTTTCGGGAGGCCTCCGGGGAACCCCGCCGCGTGGGAGGCACGCATCAGTTGTTCGTCGACGACGCCCTGATCGCCTTGAACCAAGGGCTCGAACGGGTGGTCAACCGGCCCGCGCCCCACTATGACAATCCGGTGCTCACGTACGAGAAGCCCTGGGAGGGGAATTGCGTGATCACGTGGGGCTCGGTGCTCTACGACGAGGCGGAGGGGCGATTCAAGATCTGGTATGAGGTTTACAAGAAGTTCCCGGAACACAACGACGGCACCATGGTGTGCTACGCGACCTCGCAAGACGGCGTGCAGTGGGACAAGCCCGAACTGGGCCTCATCGACTACCTGGGCTCGACAGCGAATAACATCGTGCTGTGGCTCGACGAGGAGACGATTGACGCCCCGTCCGTGCTCCGCGTGCCCGGGGCCACGCCCGAGTGCGCCTATCGCATGTATTTCTACAGCGGCCGGCATGAAGGCATTCGAACGGCCACCTCGGCGGAGGGCATCCACTGGGCCGTGCGCGAGGGGACCGTCATCCAGGCCGGGGATCGGAGCACGGCCTACTACGACTCCGGGCGCGGTGTGTTCCGGGTGCTCACGCGCATCCCGGGCCGGGGCGAACGCACCATCGGGATCTGGGAGAGCCGGGACGGCGAGCACTTCGAGGCGATGGGCGAGGTACTGGCCGCAGATGCGGAAGATCCGGAGAAAACCGAGCTGTACGGAATGATCGCCTTCAACTATGAGAGCCTATGGCTGGGATTCCTGGAGCCGTTCTTCATTCCAATCCGGAAGCTCAACACGCAACTGGCCTACAGCCGGGATGGGCTCGAGTGGCACCGGGCCTGTTCGCGGCAGACGTTCCTCGACTATGGCCCGCCGGGCTCGTGGGATCAGGCCTGGGTCACGCCGTCCCACAACGCGCCGATCCGCCTCGGCGATCGGCTCTACCTCTTCTACCAGGGGCGGCAGACGCTCCATTGGGCCCAGAAGCCCTACGGCCACATCGGCGGGGTTGGGCTCGCATTCCTCCGCCCGGACGGGTTCGTTTCGCTGGACTCGCAGTGGGAAGAGGGGGAAGTCGTCACGGCCCCGCTGCTCCTGGAAGGCAACGCCCTGCACGTCAATGCCTTCGCGCGGCCCGGCCAGGTGCGGGTCGAGATTACGGACGTGGAGGGCCATCCCATCGAGGGGTTCACGCTGGCCGACTGCGTGGCGCTTGAGAACACGGATGCAGTGGACTACACGATGGGCTGGCGCGGCGAACACAGCCTGGAGGGCGTCCGCGGGCGGCCGATCCGCCTCCGGCTGGCCGTGCAGGGGGCCAAGCTCTACTCGTTCTGGTGCGAATAGGGCGGCGGCCGCAGTTCTAGGCGCCGGAGGGTTTCATGCGGATCCAGACGGCGTTCGCCTCGGCCTTCGGAGCCACGGCCAAGCGGTGGAGCGTCCCCCCGGAGTTGGTTCGGCTGACGGTGCACTCGATGGCGGCGTCTGGAGACTCGAAGCGGAGCGGCCCGTCGGACTCGACGCGCACTTCGAAGGCGGTGTCGATGGCGGGGGCGTGAAGGCTGCGCACCGCGGCGAGATCGATGTGGATGGTGTAGTCACCGACATCGAGCCGGGCGCATTCGCGGTGGATCAACTGGGTGCAGAAGGCCCGGGTATCGCGCGCGAGCATCGTGTCCACGCGATCCCCGTATAGCCGGAGCAGATCGATCCACCGATCGACCACCTCGTGGTTCCGTGCCGGATCGGCGTGCAACAGATTGGGCCAGTGCATCCCGCACACGGGCCCGGTGAGCAGCCCGCCGGGCGCCGGGCCGAGGTCATACCAGGGGCGCAGATCCCGGCCGCGGTCAACGGTGATCGTGCCGGCGTCCACGCCGAAGTGGAGGCAGCAGGGCGGGGCATCGAGATGCATGCTCTGAAACGGCGTCGAGATGTAACGGATGCCCGCCCCGGCCAGGATGGCGGCCAGCCCGCCATCCGCCACGCCGAAGCGGTGCAGGAAGGCGGCCGGCACGAAGGACTCGGGGAACGGCCCGAGGCGGTGCTGTTCGAGGAGGCGGGCGAAGAACTCGATGTGGCGCAGGATCTCGTCCCGGGGCCGCATGCGGCCGTTGGCATCGTGCCATTCGGCCCGCTCCATCCGGCCGTCGAGCCAGAACTCATGGCCGATGCCGTGCAGCGTTACCTCGAAGCAGTCGCGGTTCCGCCGGATGATGTCGGCGGCCTCGTCGAGCCACGGCCCGATCCACCGGCGGTTATCCCAGTCCGCGCCCATCCATGTGCTGGACGGGAGCGCGCGCAGGATGTTATCGCGATCCCATTCACACAGGATCATGGCGGCCTGCGGCCGCATGCCGAGTTCCCGGCCCAGGTAGGCGATGGCCTCGTAGTCCGCCGGGACGTGGTTCCGCGCGATGCCGGTGCGAAACGGCTCGTTCCGTTCGTGTCCATCCGCGCCGCACCACCAGCCCAAGTCGTCGATGACCACCTGGAGCGGCAAGGGAATACAGGCGGTGAGCGTTCCATCTGCGAGGCCGGCATTCACCGGTAGAGGCTCCTTTCGCGCTGAGGCTGGGCCGTGCGGCCGTGGGGCCATTATGGCCCCGCCGGCGCGGGCGCGCAACGGTGCGCATGGGCGTGCTTGATGATGCCGCGGCTTTCGACTAGACTCAGCCAACATCCGAAGGCGGATGGCGCGGCCGCCCGGACAGGGGATGCACCGAGGATGCTGGATGGATCGAGCGAACACGTACGGTGGTAGCGTCGGAGCAGTCAACGCCGCGAGGGCCGCGGGCCCGCCGGAGGCCGGGCGCGGAATGGAGGAATGCAGCCAGGTGAGTTCTGTGGCCGTCATCATCACGACCGCCGAGGGCCGGGAACCGTACGTGCTGGAATGCTTGCAGTCTCTGTTCAACTCGGATCTCGCGGACACGAGACTCGACGTCATCGTGATAGACAACGGCTCGACGGAACGGCTGGCCGGCGTCGTCGCGTCCTACGGCGAGCGGGTTCGGCTGATCCGTAACGAAGGGAACTTCCCGCTCGCAGAGACCTACAACCAGGGCATGGCGCTGGTGCGAGAGGAACTGCACGCGGCCTATGTGCTGCTCCTGAACGATGATACGCGGCTGGCACCCGACTGCCTGCAGAGGCTTCTCGACGCGAGTGTGCAGTATCCCGATGCCGTATTGACGCCGATGCAACTGACGTATCAGCCGCCACACGGAATCGACGAAGGGATCTACTCGCTGGTGAACGAGCAGCGCGATCTGGTGGAAGACGCGGTTATGCGCCGTCCGCTCAAGGAGGTGTATCCGCTGCCGACGCTGGTTGGCGCGGCGATCTTCGCGCACGAAGGGCTGTATGAACGCATCGGGCCGTTCGACGAGACGTTTCCGTTCTACGGCGTGGACGACGACTATTGCGTTCGGGCGCGGCACTTGGGCTACGAGGTACTGCTCGTCCCGGGAGCACGCCTGTCGCACCTGCACGGGCGGTTCGCGTCCACCCAGGAGGAGGATTTCGAGAGTTGGTGGTGGCGGTGGAAGAGCATGCTTTTCGGCCGCAACCTGCTGCTGCTGAAGCGCCCCGAGAAGCCGCTGTGGATGAACTGCCTGGCCTTGACGGGCCGGACGGCAATGTCGTGCGGCTATTCGCTGAGCCATCTACAGCTTCGGGGATTCGTGGCATTCCTGATATCGTACGGCAGGATGCTGCGGCGGCTGCTGCGCATCCGCGCGTGCCGCCGGGCGCACTACGATCCGTCTCGGCGGAACGAGCGGAATCGGGCCACGCCGGCCTGACGCGGGGCGTGATGGGACTGGCTGGACATGCAGGCTCCCGCGCCGACGGACTCAATCGCCGCCGCTTCCTACAGGCATTATCAGGAGGACTGGGCATGCTGGCCGCAAGCAATGCGAGCGCCTCGCCCCCGGACACGGGGCCGGTGAAGCTCTCGCCCGAGCACCTCGGCGCCCTGAACAGACGCCGGCGCATCGTGGTGCAGTTCGACGCCCACAGCGAACTCGGCGCGGACTTCGATCGGTGGCTCGATTACCGGTTCGATTACGCCGACGAGCCGGGATCGCAGATCGACAGCCTGTGGTGGGACATCGGCGCACTGGGCTACGCGGTATACCCGAGCGAGGTGCTCGAGCCCTTCGAACACGAGGGCCTGATGGCGTGGCGCCGACAGGGGATCGACTGGGTGGCCCGGCTCGTCGAGGAATCGCACCACCGCGGGCTCGAGACCTTCTGGCACCACCGGATCTCCGAGGTGGAGACCGTCACGTCGGGCGTCGGCGCGGATCGCAGGAACGCCCATCCCCTGAAGAAGGCGCATCCCGACTGGGTGCTCGATACGTGGTGGGAGCACGGCCTGTGGAATCTCGCCGTGCCCGAGGTGCGCCAGTACAAGGTGGCCGTCTTGCGGGAAGTCGCCGAGAACTACGATTTCGACGGGATCCAGGTGGATTTCGCCCGTCACATCCCGTGCCTGCCCCCGGGCCGGCAGTGGGAACTGCGGGATTGCGTGACGGATCTGATGCGGATGCTGCGCCGGACGCTGCTCGACGTGGAGGCGGCGCGCGGCCGCCCGTTCCTCCTCGCCGCGAAGGTGCCCCGCAGCATCGAGGGATGCCGCGTGGACGGGTTCGACGTGGAAACCTGGATGGGCGAGGATCTCGTCGACATCCTCACGCTGGGCACGCGCTGCATGGACGTGGACATCGAGGGGTTCCGGCTTGCCGCAGCCGGCCATCCCGTGAAGTTGCAGCCTTGCTTCGACGATCATCACACGACGGACGCGTATCAGCACGCGTCTATCGAGTTCCTGCGGGGCGTGTTCGCGAACTGGTGGCGCCAGGGCGCCGACAGCGTCGTGGCGTTCAACTGGAGCCACGCCGCACCGGAAGTCTGTCACGCGATGGGCGCCCGCCCGGGGCCCGACGCGCAGCGCCAGGCCTACCACGAGGTGGGCAGCCCCGAGACGCTGCGGCTGAAGGATAAGGTGTTCGCCGTGGATCGCCGGGGCGGATATCCGTGGGCGGAAGGCTACTTCGGCCGCAACGACTGGGCCCCGCTGCCCGTGGAACTGGCCGATGATGGGCTCGCGGAGCGCATCCGGATCCGCGTGGCCGATGATACGGCCGTCGAGGCGGACAAGATCGATCGGATTTGCCTGCGGCTGATTCTCTTCGGGGCGACAGAGCGGGACACGGTGGGGGCGCAGTTGAACGGCGTGGATCTTGATCGCGAACTGATCGATCCGGAGTGGAAGGACAAACTGATCCGTTCCCCGAAGCCCCAACCGCCGTCCGGCGGGGCCGACTCCTGCACCATCGATCCCCAGCAACGGCTGCTCCGGATCGAGTACCGCGTGGATCCGGCGGTGTGCCGCGTGGGGTGGAACCATGTCGATGTGCGCGTGGAAGCCCGGGCCGGGGAGCGCGGACAGGCCGCCGTCAAGCTCGAGAAGGTGGAGGTGCACGTCCACTACAAGGCCGGGGCGCAACCGATCTGAACAGAGGGAGAAGTGCAGTGCTTGACACGGCGTATCTGAGCGAACTGAAGGCGCTCTACGAGCGGGAGTTGCTCGAGAACATCCTCCCGTTCTGGCTCGAGCATGCACGGGATCGGGAATGCGGCGGCTACCACACCTGCCTGAACCGCGACGGCTCCGTGTACGACTACGACAAGGCGTCCATGTGGCACGCGGGCCGCATCATATGGACGTATGCGTTCCTGTACAACGAATTCCGGCAAGAGCCGGACTGGCTCGAGATGGCCCGATGGGGCGTCGATTTCGTGCAGAAATACGGATTCGCGCCCGACGGCAGCATGTACTACGCCCTGGATCGCCAGGGCCGGCCGCTCCGGGGCGCCCAGGACGTGTTCACGGAACTGTCCACGGTGCTCGGATTCACGGAGTACGCCCGGGCCACGGGGCAAGACGCGATCTACGAACAGGCCAAGGCCCTCCTGTTGCGCGTGTGGGGGTTGTGCTCGTCCCCGGGCCAGGCGTTTCAGGGCATGGATCCGGCTACGCGGCCGGCGCGCCTTCACGGGCACAGCATGATCACGTTGAACGTCGTTCAGGAGTTGCGGCGGTACCGTGAGGAGCCGGAGTACGAGAGACTGATCGATCAGTGCCTCGACGCCATGCTGCGGCTCCACCTGGATCCGGATCGGCGGGTGGTGTTCGAGTTGGTGGGATGGGACGGGGACAGGCTGCCGGGCTACCTCGGCCGGTGGGTGAATCCGGGGCACATGATCGAGGGCGGCATCTTCGTCATTGGCGAGGGACGGCGCCGTTCCGACGCGGCCCTGGTTGCGCGCGGCGTGGATCTCATCGACTGGGGCTTCGAGCGCGGGTGGGACACCGAATTCGGCGGCATCTTCAATGATGTGGATGCCGACGGGCTCCCCGTGCCCACGTCGGACGCGCTCCGCTACGATGCCAAGCTGTGGTGGCAGCATGCCGAGGCACTGTATGCCATGCTGCTCGCCTATTGCGTCACCGGGGAGGATCGCTTCCTGCAGGCCTACCGCCTCGTCCACGACTACAGTTTCAGCCGGTTCGCGGATCCCGAATACGGGGAGTGGATCGCGATGCTGGATCGGCGCGGGAATCCAGTCAACTACGCGAAAGGCCTGGCGCGGAAGAGCCCCTTCCACATTGCGCGGAATTTCTACGGATGCTACGCCATCGCATCGGAAAGCCTGGCCAACACGGGATCCTGAGCGTGCTCACGCCAGGGCGCGCTCACGCCAGGGCCAGCTTCACCCAGCGGATCACGCTGACGCAGTCTTCGTAGCACCAGAAGGCCAGAAACACGGTGCCGTCTGCGGTGCGCGTCATGCACGGCGCGCCGAACCGGAGGACGTTGAAGTTGTGGGCCATGTTCTCGGACGTATCCGTCAGTCCGGCGACATCGGCGCCCCAGATGGGAACGGCATCGTCATTCACCCACGCATCGCCGTCCAGGTGCGACAGATTCGCCCAGAGCCCGGGCCGATCCATCCGGCGGTACGCGCAGAGCAGCCGGCCGTGGCCGAGGACGAGGGGCGTCAGTGTCTGGCCGGCAAGGCCCGTGGAGAGGGGGGGCGACCACGTGCGGCCGCCGTCGCGGCTCAGGGCGTAGTGGTTGGGGCGATCGGCCGAGGCGATGTCGTCATACGTCCAGGCCACGGCGATCAGCGCGCCGTCGGGCAGCTCGGCGATCTTGGATTCCCAGAAGAAGACGCGCCCAGCCGCCTCTTTCATGACTTCCCAGTACTCGGGCCAGGTGTGGCCGTTGTCCTGGGAAACCAGGGCCACCATCCTGATGCCGTCGGGGCAGTGGCCATCCCAACTGGGCCAGGTGGAGGTGGGAAGCACCCACCGGCCGTCCCGCAACACGGTGATCGGGCTGCACAACTCGAAGGCGGGCCCGGCCAGCGGCGGAAT
>JAFGTL010000676.1 GCA_016934125.1 Candidatus Hydrogenedentota bacterium | reverse complement strand
GTGCCTCGGATTCCGAACACCCAACGAAGTCTTCCAACTACAACGACAAAATCACCTGCGTGCACTTAGAGTTTGAATGTGGGGGGGGCGTATTCCTGAGCCGGGCGGCCGATGTATACTGGAGCCGTGGGGCAGGAGTTCCCGATTCGAGGGGACGGCCCGGCGGCCGGGCAAGGGCCGCACGTTGGGAGCGCGGAGCCATGGGGCGAGCCGTGCACAACTGCTTGCCGGACGCGTCTCAGCCGCGCGCGTGCTCGGGTGTAGCGCGCGCAGCAGTGGCACTCCCTGTCTTGTTGTGCGCCGCGCTGGTGTGGCCTGTGGCGGCCCATGCGGGTGAGACGGATCAATACCTCACTTGGGGCGTGGAACTCGACGATTCCGCCGAAGCCATCAACCGGTTCATCAATGCCGAAGCCGAGCGATTTCTCGCGAAGCGGAACGAACGCGATCGCGAGCCGTGCACCGCGGACGAGATTGTCAACGGGTTCTACCTGCACCTGTTCGCGGGCATTCACGCCTCGCGGCTCCGGAACTG
The DNA here is from genome assembly GCA_016934125.1 of Candidatus Hydrogenedentota bacterium. GTDB lineage: Bacteria > Hydrogenedentota > Hydrogenedentia > Hydrogenedentales > SLHB01 > JAFGTL01. The sequence continues at coordinate 8,775 of JAFGTL010000676.1, read as the reverse complement.
GCTCCATCACGCCGACGAGGTGGCGCGGTATCCCGACAAATCCGTGTCGATCATTCAATACCAGCGGATGAGCATCTATCGCGGCCGCTCGTTCCCCTACTTCCTGCCCGTGTCGCGCACCGTCCGCGTCGGCGACGTGTACTGCGGCATTGACAAGCTCTCCCACTTCTTCGGCTTCGGGCGCCGGTTCTACAACCACTATGGCCGGCTTCGGGCGCGGGGGTGCGGCGAGGAAGAGGCCATGGCGAAACTGGTTCGGGCCGGAATCCGCTGGGAAGCCAGCCTGGTTGGGCTCCTGGTGGACGGCATCTTCTCCCACGCCGATCTCGAGGCCGGGTTCCAGGGGTTCTGTTTGGCGCGAGATCTCTGCGCCTGCCCGGCGCCGTATTTCGAGATCCAGGAAGGGGAATGGGTGCTGGCCCGGCCCCTCGATCTGCGCGCGTACGTGACGCCCGATTTCGACGAGTCGTACAACCCGTGCCATTACTGGGCCTTGCGCAAACGCTACGTGCTACCGCTGCTGAACGAGCAATACGCCGGGCGGATCGCCGAGCCGGCCGTGCAGGAGCGGTTCGCACGATATGCCCGCTACGAGCCGAGTTTCGCGAAGCGGTACGTGGCCGAGCGCTTCAACGAGAAGGGCCGGAATCCTCAGATCGTTCAGCACCTTCACGCCTTCGGCACATTCCCGGGGCGGGACGCGCTTCAGACGCGGACACGGGCCGCCGCCCACGCCCCGCAGCAGTGAGCGGGTAGCCGCGCGTGCCTACAGGCCGAGGTCGAACACGACGGTTTGCCCCTTCTCCACCTGGATGCCTTCGCCGATGAGGAGCGCCTCTTCCATGCCCGGGAGAAGGACGTTGAGGTCGTACTTACCCGGCGGCACGAGGAAGTGGCGCCAAACGGGCTCGTCGTTATCGTGGCCGCGCCGCACCACGAGCACCGGCTCCTTCTCGCCGGCGGGCAGGAGATCCCACCCGTTCACGCCTTGATCGGCGGGGCGTTTCAGCACGAATCCGCTGTCGAGCGTCGCGACGGCGGCCTGCTCTTCCTTCACCTCGATGTCGGTGGCAACCACGGTGGGCTTCGGGCTCCGGTAATACTGGAACACGAGGTCGTAGATGCCCTCGGGCACCGGCTTCGGCTTGAAGAGGTAGTAGTCGTTGTGGGAGGTGTTGGCGATGGTGACGAGGGGTGTGTCGGCGCCCGCCTCGACGACACTGACGGCGTCGACGGCCTCGCCGAGAGGCTCGGCGAGATTGAGCAGCACGGCGCCGAGCGTCAGGGAAGTCGTTTCGCCGCCTACCACCTGGTAGACGCCGTAGGACACCTCGGTGGGATCCTGGTAGTTGGGGTTGGCGAACCCCATGATCACCTCATAGTCGCCCGCCGGCAACGGGTGGTTGGCATCCGCCGGCGGATCTTCGACGGTTTTGATCAGTGTGCCGTCGCTGTGCCGGACGATCTTGATGGATGCAATGCTGATGGTGGCGGGTTCGGGCATGGCAATGCGCAGTTTGCCGAGCTTCGTGCCCGCCGACACGGCCGTCGTCTTGGCCTGCTCGACCTTCGCCGCGATCTGCTTGTTCACGTCTTGCAGGGCGGCCAGCAGCGAATCGAGGTCGGCTGCCGCGAAGTACTCGCCGCCGCCCGCCTTGGCGAGCGACATCAGTTCAACCCGTTCTTCGGCGGTCACGCCGAACCCGATCACGTGGAGGATGAACTTGATGCCGGAGGTCTTGAGCCGCCGCACGACGCCGTGCGGGTTCCGAACACAGGTTTCCTTGCCGTCGCTGACGAGGATGATGACGGTGTCCACTTCCTTGGCCTTGATCTGATCGGCCACCATCCGGATCGAATCGGCAATCGGCGTCATCCCCACCGGCGCGATACCCGCCACCTTCGCGAGCAGCGTATCGCGATCCGTGCTCCCGGCCGGCAACGCGATCTCGATGTCGCCGCAGTCCGACTTCCGCCGGTGGCCGTAGAGCGTCAGGCCGATGGGCACCTCGGGGGCGATGGCGGGCACAATCGCCGCGATCGCCTGCTTGGCGGCGTCGATCTTGGCCATGCCCCCGGCGTCGCCCATCATGCTGCCCGACGCGTCGAGGATGAACATCACCTCAGGGATCTGCTGTGCCGCCGCATCCGCCCCGGCCCCCAATGCGGCACATACCACCAGTCCAAGCCCCAGAGCGTTTCCGAATCGGCTGTATGCATTCACGTCGATTCCCCTTTGCGGTTTGGCCTTCCTCAACGAGCGTGACTCCGTCCCTCCACAGGCCGGGGAATCCGGCCCGGATATGCGTACGGCCATTCTAAGCCGGCCCTCGGATCCTGTCAACGCACCCGCCTAGTCTATAGTTTTGCGGTTACGCGGCCTGCTTGAGCACATGAATATTGGGTGTCCTTGAGTTCGCCGAGAATGGAATCGTCCGACCGGGGCATCTGGGGCTCATTGGGGGCAATTGGGGGGCGGATTGCAGATTGGGTTGACGTAGCGGGGGACTCGGTTTAGGATGCGTTCATGAGTTGAGTGGCACGCGTTGTGGTTTGGGAATTCCCGCATCATGTGACGCAACGGGGAATCGGCGGCCGGACGTATTCAGGGGCGCAGGGGTGCATATTCAAGGCTGACACAATGCTGGCGTGTTCCTCGACTGACTTGAGGCGTTGTTGCAGCGCGTCCTCCCGGCCCAAGAAGCGCGGCCGCAAACCGAAGCCGAAGAACGAGGGGAAACAGGAAGATAGGGGAACGCGCTAATTCGTAGTCCCTTAATCTCCCTTAATCTCCCACGTCCGAACCAAAGGAATGAGCGGTATGGGCGTTCTTCAGCAGATTCTTGCAAGCGACCAATTCCAGACTATTCTGGCAGGTGCACTCGGAACCATAGTTGGTGGTGTCGGCCTGACGATCCTGGCTTTCGCCTTCGGGGACGTGTTGTTCGGAGTTCCAAGGGTTAACGGCCTCTGGTTCTTCGTAACCACAACGACAAGAGCACGGAGAGGCGACTATGAGGGCATGAAGGTAGCCTACAGAGCCCTTGTTTGGCAGGAAGGCAACCATCTCAAAGGAAGCGGCGAGAAGATTTGGGATATAGCTCATGACGGGAATGTCACGAGATATGAGTTCGCAAAGCGTGTCCGTATCCAGATTTCTGGAAGTGTCCGAAAGCGATACCTATTCAGATCTGAAGTGGTGATACATATCGACGAGGACGGAAGAAGACGTCCGACTTCAGCCATTCATGCTTTGAAAAGAAAGAGGCGCGGCTCCTTCGGCGGAACATTCATCTGGACGGCTTCGGACAGCCACGGAGAAGTTGAATGGAGCCAATGGCAACCCAACCTGCCGACAGGGGTTCGTCCAAAGCCTGTTCGCCGGCTAAGGGCCATAAACTGGCCCTTCGGTGTAATTGTGTATGCAACTGGTAGAGTGCTGGCGAGTGTGAATGCCTTTTCCTTGCAGCACAGACAAGCCCAACTGATGTGGACATGCCAGTCATTAGAGCACAAAAAGGTGCCATCTCTGGCGATCGAGATGCTCATACTTGGAGAGGACAAGAGGTACTACTCTCATGCTGGAGTTGACCCGCTGGGGCTTGCACGCGCCATTTGGAGGCTTCTAATACGGCATGATCGCCAAGGCGGCAGCACAATTGAGCAACAATTCGTCAGGACAGCCACGAGCGACCTTGAATACAGTCTGAGACGAAAACTCCGTGAAATGGCTCTTGCCACCCTTGTCAGTAGGAGGATTGACAAATCCCGGATCCCACACCTTTATCTCTCCATAGCGTACTTTGGATATGGGATGGTAGGAATTGAGGCGGCTTGCCGCCGCCTGCAAAAGGACCTCGACAACCTGAGTCCCGCCGATGCCGCCGAGCTGATAGCGAGGCTGAAGTATCCACAGCCGAAGACGGTCAATGCCGCTTGGAGCGAGAAGTTGTCGCGTCGATCAAACCATCTTCTAGATTTGTACCAGCGGGGGATTCACGGACAGACTTACGAATCAGCTTGACTTGCCGGGCGTCATCGCTCGGAATAGGCGGTTCTGTATCTCCGCGGGGCGCGTCCTGTAGAATGGGGTCTTTCGAGGAAGGTTCTACTGGCGGGAGTCAAGTCTAATGAGAGTACGTGCCATGTGTGCTGCAATCGGTGCAGGTTGTTTGTTGGTTTCGGTGGTGTTCGCGGCCGGAGCGGCCGGGGCGGCGGAGCCCGGGGCGCGGTTCGTCCAGGATCGGTTTGCCATCGGCTTCTGGGTGGATCCGCCCGCGGATGACAAGATGGACGCGCGGTATGCCGAGATCGCCGAGGCGCATTTCACGTTTGTGCTGGGCGGATTCGGCGGCGGGGGCGCGGAGGGCATCCAGCGCCAGCTCGACTTGTGCGCCAAGTACGGCCTCATGGCCGTGGTCGATTCCCACGGCGTCGAGCCCGATCAACTGCCCGATGGCCCGGCCTGTTGGGGGTACCGCGTGAAGGATGAGCCGAACGCGACTGATTTCCCCGCCCTGCGCGAACGCGTTGACGCGATCCGTGCCGCCCGGCCGGGGAAACTCGCCTACATCAACCTGTTCCCGGACTACGCCAACGAGAAACAGCTCGGCACGGCCTCGTACGACGAACACGTGGCCCGGTTCTGCGCGGAGGTGGGCACGGGCGTGCTGTCGATGGATCACTATCCGCTGTTCAAGCCCGGCGCCGACGGCCGCGGGGGGTACTGCGCCAACCTGGACGTCATGCGGAAGTACGCGCTTCAGGAAGGCATCCCCTTCTGGAACTTTTTCAATAGCATGCCCTTCGGCAGCCAAACCGATCCCACCGAGGCCCAGTTGCGCTGGCAGATTTACACCTCGATCGCCTATGGCGCGAAGGGCGTCCTCTATTTCTGCTACTACACGCCGGGGGGCGGCGAGTTCCCGAAAGGCGGCGCCATCATCACCCGCGACGACCGCCGCACGCGCCATTGGTATGAGGCGCGGCGTATCAACGAGCAGATCGCGAACCTCGGGCCGACGCTCATGCAACTCACGAGCACCGGTGTGTATCGCGTCGAGCCGGGCGACGATCCGGCCGAGGCCCTCAAGGGCACGCCGATCCGGAACCTGTCCAAGGCCGACTACGATCCCGATTTCGACTACCTCGTCGGGGCGTTTACGCACGCCGACGGCCGCCGCGCCGTGCTGTTCAACAACTACCACTTCGCGTACTCGGCATGGCCTACCGTCGAGTTCGACACGCCCCTCGAGCAGATCGTCGAGGTGGACAAGTGGACGGGCACCGAAATCCCCCTGCTGGACGACAGTCCGGCCATGGAGGGGGTGCAGATTTCGCTGGACGCGGGCGAGGGCCGGCTGTTCCTGTTTCCGGCGCCGTAGGCGGGCCGGGGGCTTTTCGCGGCGTCAAGTCAGCCGTTTGCCCGTCGATCCCATGGACACGGCGGCGTGGAGCACGCCCTTCTGCTGGCGGAGTTGCTCGGTCATCTCCTCGATGATGCGGGGGCGGCCCTTCACCATGATCATCTCGGCGCAGATGTGGCGATCGAGATGGACATGGGTGGTGGCGAGGACGTCGTGGTGGTGTTCGTGCTGCAGGGACGTCAGCTTGTCGGCGAGTTGGCGCACCTCGTGGTTGTAGACGAGGGTGATGGTGCCTACGGCCTCTTCGTCGGCCTTCCACTCCTCCTCGACGAGGCGCGCGCGGATGAGATCGCGGATGAACTCGGAGCGGTTTCCGTGCCGGCCGCCCCGGAGCAGGCGCTCCATCCGCCGCATCAGGCCTTTGTCGATGGTGAAACTCATCCGAACCAGATCAGATGACATGATCCCTCCTCTGCGTCTCGACGTGCCGCCATGCGCCACTCGGGCCGGTTGGTGTACGCCGAGGATAGCAGATGCCGCCCGGGGAGAAAAGCCGCGGCCTATGAGCGCGCATGGAGAGCGGGCCCCGGGCTTCCCCTTTGCCCGGAGCCCGCTGACTGGGGGAGGAAAGAATGGACAAGCCCCCTGCCGGGTGACTCAGCCGAGTCCGTAATGGCCGATCTGGCGCGGGATGCCTCCGTTGTTGTCTTCATCGGCGATGACGGGGAATTCCGTGTCGTACTTGATGAACCGGACGTGTCCGTCCATGTAGAGCACGTTGCACCCGCCGGGAATATGGTTGAACACGATGCCGCCCGCAGCGTCAGCCGCGTCCTCGAAGCTGCCGAACACGTCGAGCATGACGGCCACTTCGCTCTGCCCCATCGCGGTTGCGGCCGGGTTGTTGATGTCGGTGATGGCGAAGCGCTCGATGCCCTCCCGTAGCCGGAGCACCTCGGAGCCGCCCGCGAATCCCGTTCCGAGGATCGCCGTCCACGCCAGTTGCGTCGACAGCGTCAAGTCGCCCGTCCAGTCCTTGACGCTTACCGGCATGAAGAGCGTCGACGCGCCCACAATGGTGCCGGAGGCGATGGTGGACTCGACGGGTTGCGAGCCGGTAGCGTTCCAGATCCCGTAGAACTCGTCCACGTTCGACATGGCGTAGCCGTGATACCAGTAGGAGCGGCTCAGCGCGGCCGCCCGGAAGTACTGCGCACTCAGTTGATCGCCCGCGGCGTCCACCGCTTCGAGGTGCTCCTCGATGGTGCCGTCCGGCAGGCGCGGCGCCACGTAGCTCCCCGACGCGTCCGTGCAGAGGTCGGACGGGCACAGCGCAATCGACAGATCCGTCAGGTATTCGGGATACACCAGATCCGGATCGGCCGACGCGAACACCGGCACGCCCCCGGGATTGGCGAAGGGCGGCATCGGCGGCCAGACTTCGCCCGCGCTCTCGTTGGCGAACATCTTGTATACGATCCCGAACTGTTTCAGGTTGTTGGCGCACGACGCGCGCCGGGCCGCCTCCCGCGCCCGGGCCAGAGCCGGAAGCAGAATCGAGGCGAGAATGCCGATAATGGCGATGACAACCAAGAGCTCAATCAGGGTGAAACCTCGTCGCATGGAAACGTCTCCTTCCCAGGGTAGCGGCCCGCCCCGGGCCGCAGTATTACAAATACCGGAAAAGTAATACCACGGCGCCCCGGCCGCTGTCAAGCCTGATTCGCCCCGGCGCCCTGGCCCCGCCCCCGCGGCGCTACCGGGCGCGGCGCCTCGCGGGCCGACTTTCCCGGAGGGCCCCCAACAGGCTACACTACCCCCGTGCTGCCAGCGGGAAGAGGAGGACGCGAGGATGTACATCATCGACAATCAAGAGGTAGAGGCCGTCCGCCGGGTGATCGAATCGGGCCAGTTGTTCCGGTATCGCGGCGGCGAAGGGGGCGAAACCGATCAGTTTGAGGCGGAATGGGCCGAACTCCTCGGGGCGCGGCACGCGCTGGCCGTGACGAGCGGGACGGCGGCGTTGACGTGCGCGCTGGCGGGCATGGACATCGGCCCGGGCGACGAGGTGATCGTGCCGGCCTACACGTGGATGGCCACGCCGGTTGCGGCCATCACGCTCGGGGCCATCCCGGTGATCGCCGAGGTGGACGAGTCGCTGACGCTCGATCCGGCGGATGTGGAGCGCAAGATCACGGCGCGCACCAAGGCCATCATGCCGGTGCACATGTGCGGGTTCCCCTGCGACATGGACGGGCTCATGGCGGTGGCGGCCGAGCACGGGCTCGTGGTGCTCGAGGACGCGTGCCAGGCCGACGGCGGCTCGTACAAGGGCAAACGGCTCGGCGCCATCGGCACGGCGGGCGCCAACTCGTTCAACTTCTTCAAGATCATCACCTGCGGGGAGGGCGGGGCGGTGGTCACGAACGACACGGCCGTGTATCAGAAGGCGCTCGTATACCACGATCTCGGGTGCGCGTTCCGGGCCCATGCGGGCGACGTCGAGACGCCGATGTTCATCGGCTCGAACTACCGCATGAACGAAATCCTGTCGGCCATTCTGCGCGTGCAGCTCAGCCGGCTCGACGGAATCCTCGATACGCTGCGTGCCGAGAAACGCATGCTCATGGGCGAGCTGTCGGGCGTGTCGGCCTTCTCGTTCAACCCGATCCACGATCCGGCGGGCGACTGCGCCACCACGCTCGGCCTCCTGTTCGACACCGAAACGGAGGCCCGCCGGTTCATCGACGGCATGAAGGCCGAGGGCATGACCGTCGCGTCGCCCATCGACTCGGGCATCCACGTGTACTCGAACTGGACGCCCGTGCTCGAGAAACGCGGCGCCCACCATCCCGCCCGCGATCCCTTCAAGCTCTGCGGCTACGACGTCGAGTACTCGAAGGACATGTGCCCCGACACGCTGGCGTATCTCAAACGGACGGTGTATCTCGGAACGGCCATCAACCGATCCGGCGACGATCTCCGCGGGCTGATTCAGACCGTAAAGAAGGTGGCCGGCCGCTAGCGCCGCTACGCGGGAGGACAGGCCGTGGAGCCGTCGACGGTTGCCATCGCCTACGGGAAGGGCGCAATCCCGCTCCGGCTCGAGCCGGGGCGCGCGGACTGGCACGTCATCCGCCCGCGCCACGCGCCCGCCCTGGCCGATCCCTTTGGCGCGTTTCTCGATGCCGCCGCCGAACCCATCGCCGCGCCCCCGCTCCACGAACTCGTCGGCCCCGGGGATCGCGTGGCCATCGTGACGTCCGACGGCACCCGGCCCGTGCCGAACCACTTGCTCGTTCCGTGGCTTCTCCAGGCGTTGCCGGTGCCGGCGGAGCGCGTCACCATCCTCGTGGGCACGGGCAGCCACCGCGCCAACACGCCCGCCGAACTCGATGCCATATTCGGC
>JAFGTL010000057.1 GCA_016934125.1 Candidatus Hydrogenedentota bacterium | reverse complement strand
GCGTCCGTGTTCCACTTCCACCTTATCGACATTGGTGAACTCAAGGACTACCTCCGCGGACGCGGCGTCGCCGTGCGGTAGACGCCGGCCCATCCAGGCGGCCATCGCGCCCGGCCCCGGCCGGGACGAACCACAAACGTGGGCCGTTGCGCCCCGGCTTTCGGAGACTCTGGCCTGTGAAGAAACGGCAGACGGACAAGGGCGATCACGCGAGCGATGCTCCTCTCGTGCCGCGGCGGACACCGACGCAGGCGCGAGGCAGGCAGCGCGTTGACGCGATTCTCGATGCGACGGCCGAATTGCTGGTGGAACGCGGCTTCGAAGCCGTCACCACGGGGCATATCGCCGAGCGTGCCCGCATCCCCGTCGGCTCCATTTACCAGTACTTCCCCAACAAGTATGCGGTGTTCATCGCCTTGGCCACGCGCCAGGCCGAGCAGTTCGGCCGGATTACGACCATGCTCAGCCGCCCCGAGACGATCATTGTACGCTGGGGAGAAGTCCTCGACCGCCTGTTGGAGGCCATCGTGGACTATCTCCTTTCCGATCCCGCTATCCCCGTCCTCTGGGCGGGACTGGTGAAGTGCCCCGAACTCCGCCTCGACGATGTTGAATACCACGCCAAGGCCGTGGACTACACCTTCGCATTCCTCGCACAGCTCCTCCCCGACATGCCCGACGAGAAGCGCGCCGTCGTCGGAATGACCGTCTATGCCGTCTCTGAGGCGCTATTCTTCCGGCTGTGCCAGGAGTCGGCTCCGCAGAAGCGCCAGTTGCTGTTGAACGAGTTGAAAGTGCTCCTGAAAGGCTACCTGGCCTATCACATGAACGGGGATTAGGGGTACCCCCCCAAGCCTCGTGCGTGTCTGTGCCGCGCGCTTCTGTATCACAGTCTCCAAGGCCCCCCCAAAAAAGCGTTGCATCTCAAACCAGAATATGACATAATATTCATGTTTGGCCCCGAGTCCTCACGGGGTGAGGTCGTTCTAAGGGCGAAACGGGCCGGAAAGGCCTACGGGAGGGAAGCTCAACAGACTCTATTATCCATCGGGTGCTGGCGCGTGAGTGCCTCCGCGCGGCAACGTGTACCAAATCGGGAATCAGGCCGAAGGACAATCGGGAGGGATTAGGAATTATGAGAAAACGCGGATTCACTTTGATTGAACTGCTCGTCGTGATTGCGATCATCGGCATTCTGGCCGCCATTCTGTTGCCCGCGCTCGCGCGCGCCCGGGAGGCGGCCCGCCGTGCCAGTTGCGCGAACAACCTGAAACAACTGGGCCTTGTCGGCAAGATGTTCGCCAACGAATCGAGAGGCGAGGTATGGCCTCGTACCCAGGGCGACGCGCCCTGGTCGGACACCTCGAATCCGGCTCGGACAGGCTGCGTGGCGCCGCCCAACATGGACAATACCGAGATCAACGAGCTGGGGTATACCTTCACCTGGATGTTCAAGTCGGACGAAGTATATCCGGAGTACATGACCGACCCCAACATCCTGGTGTGCCCGTCCGATTCCGGGACGACGAACCCGGGCAATGAGTACTGGCAACTTGAAGACGACGGCAGCGGCGACTGCCGCTATGTCGGGTTCCTGGCCCAGTCGGACTGCTCCTACTTCTACATGGGCTGGGCCCTCGACCGCGTCGATGACGACGACCCCCAGCTTGACGGCGTAACCACGGGGATGGGATTCGATCTCGCCGCGCAGTTGGCCGTGCTGTTCGGCCCGTTGGCGCCCATCGTGGACGGCTACGCCAGCAACGACGACTTCCTGGCGGACGACATTGTCGAAGATCTGCCCACCACCGTCATCGCCCCGTACGGCAATGGCGGCGGCAGCGTCATCCTCCGCCTGCGCGAGGGCGTCGAACGCTTCATGGTTACCGACATCAACAACCCCGCCGCGACCGCCGTCGGGCAGAGCGAGTTGCCCATCATGCACGACTTGATCAGCGCCGACGTGACCGGCTCGGTTTCCTACAACCATGTGCCCGGCGGATGCAACGTGCTATACCTGGACGGCCACGTCAGCTTCGTCAAGAACAAGTCCGGCACTCATCCGTGCACGGACAGCGACAGCGACGAGGGCGGCTGGCCCGTGCTGATGGCTATGGTCTATGCCGTGTACCTTCCAGGAGTCTGACCCCGTTTCCTCCTGACCTGCGGGTGGCGCGTTCCTTCGGGGGCGCGCCATCCGCACGTCAGGCGGTTCTCCCGCCGCGGCACGGTTGCTGCTATACTCCCGCTGAGACCACGAAATCCCGCCCCGGCAGGCGACAGACGGGACGCGCCTCACCATGTACAACGTCATCATCCGCTTCTACGAAGAACTGAACGATTTCCTGCCCGAAATCGTTCAAAAACGCGATATCCCGTGCCTCTTCCCTAACCGCCGTTCTATCAAGGACTTGATCGAGTCGTTCGGCGTGCCCCATACCGAAGTGGATCTGATCCTTGTGAACAGTCACTCCGTCGACTTCTCGTACACCGTCCAAAACGGCGACCGGATCTCCGTCTATCCGGTGTTCGAGTCCCTCGCCATCGGTTCCGTCACGCGGCTCCGGCCCGCTCCGCTGCGACGCCCCGCATTCCTCTGCGATGCCCATCTCGGCAAGCTCGCCCGGCGTTTGCGCATCCTCGGCCTGGACGCGGCGTTCGACAACAACGCGGACCATCGCGCCCTTGCCGGACGATCCCGCGCAGAACACCGGATCCTGCTGACGCGCGACACACAACTCCTCATGCGAAAAGAAGTTACGCACGGTATCTATGTCCGCGATGTGCCCGCCGCCGATCAGGTTCGCGCCGTTCTCGATCGCCTCGATTTGCGCAAGGAATGCCGGCCCTTCACCCGCTGCACCGCCTGCAACGGCCTCCTGAATACCGTGACGGCGTCCGACACCGAGGCGTTCCGGGCCGTCCGGGACGCGGTTCCCGAGCGCGTGCGGCAGTGGTGCGCCGAATACACGGTGTGCGCGGAATGCGGCAAGATCTACTGGCGAGGCACCCACTACGCCAAGCTGGAAGCCATGGTGCGCGCTTGGCTTCGCGAGGAGCCCGGGACGCCGTAGCCAGTCCGCTGCGCCGGCCCGCTCAGCCCTCCGCCACCACCCAGATGTTGCGGAATTGCACCGGGTTGCCGTGATCCTGAAGGTGGAGGCCGCCCGGCTGCGACGCTTCGCCGCCCGCACCGGCCGCCGTCGGTGCCGACACAGGCTGATCCTCGTGGATCACCACGCCGTTGTGGCGCACCGTGATGGTGCCCTCGTTCGTCCGGTTTCCGGACGCGTCGTAGCGGGGTGCGCGGAACACGATATCGTACGTCTGCCACTGCAGCGGCGGCGCGCACATGTTCACGCGCGGCCGCGCCACCTTGTAGATGCCGCCGCACTCGTTGTCCAACCCCTCCAGGCCGTAGCTGTCCAGCACCTGCACCTCATACCGCCCTTGCAGGTATACGCCGCTGTTCCCCCGGGCCTGCTCGCGCGCGTCGGGCATGAAGGGCGTGCGGAACTCGATGTGCACCCGGTGATCCATGAACGTCGCCTTCGACACGATTCCGCCGCTGCGCACCTCCATGACACCGCTGTCGAGCAGTTTCCATGGGCAGGCCTCATCCTCGCGCTCCGGCTTCGGCATGACGCGCCATTCCACGCTGCCCGCATCCTGTTCGGGCGGAAAGGCTTCATCGAACAGGGCTTCCGCCGTCTTCCCGTCCCGGTGATACGGCCCGCTCACCTCCCAGTCGAGAATGTAGCCCTCGCTCTCGTCCAAGGCCACGCGCACCGCATCCTCGGCCGTGCTCCCGCCTGCGGCCGCGCTCAATCCGGTGAGCGCACCGCCATCCTCCCGCCGCAGCCGCGCACACGCGCCCCAATCGCCGCCCCCCTGGCTGATCTTCAGCAGCAGCGTGTTCCATCCTTCCGCAAGATCGACCTGCACCTTGTCCTGCCCGGCCGACAGGCCCCGGAATACGTTGTTGGTGTGGACCAGCGTGCCGTTCACCCACGCTTTCACGCCGTCATCGCTGCCCAGCTCGAGTTGAACGCGCTGGCTGCCCGGTGTCCAGATGCGCGCGCGGAGGTAGGCGAACCGTTGCTCGCCCCCGACGGCCGCCTTGAGATCCAGGCCCCATGGGTTGCTCACCATCTTCTTCCAGGCATCGAGGTTGGTCCCGTCAAACAGCACTACGGCCTTCTCGGGCGGTTTGGCGCCGAGCGTGGGGGAGAGGCGCACCACCTTCTTCATGTCGAAGGCGCCCGATACGGCCCCCGTGAACCCGCCTGTGAAACGTCCGCCCTGGATCGTGGCGTTCCAGTTCGTGCCGTCCATCGGCCCCTTGGCCCCCGGGCCCGTGAAGGCCACCCCTTGGGCCGTCGTCGTGCCTTCCAGGACGGCCAGCGTCACGTCCCGTTTGTCGAATGCGCTCAGGATGTTAGCCTGATAGGTTCCGCCGCCCAAGGCGATCACCTGGGCACACACGGGCCCGCGGCCGCCCTCGCCCATGTCCCGTTCGCCCTGCCAGTCCCCCATGATCGGATCGCTCGCCAGTTGCAGAGGGCTCGCCTCCGATGCCGGCACGGCCCCCGAGCCCGCGGCCCCCGCGCAGAGGGCCGGCACTATCCAAATACATACGACGAGAATGCCTGGGCGCGTCATGGTGTTTCGCACTCCTTCTGCTCTCTTGGCGAGACGGTTCCTGCGGGCGGCCTGAACGGCCGTGCAGCATGCCTGGAAGCATAGCACCGGGCCGTCCGTTGCGTCCATCGCCCCACACTAATCGCACATGAAGCCCCACAGATCGGCCCCGATTCGCGTCCATTCGTGTCCATTCGTGTCCATTCGTGGTTGATCTTCCCTCTTGGCCCCGCTCCGTGTCCGGTGTTCCTCTTTGCGCGGCTTCGCGCACGCTCTGCGCGGCTTCGCGCACGCTCTGCGCG
>JAFGTL010000675.1 GCA_016934125.1 Candidatus Hydrogenedentota bacterium | reverse complement strand
TGGCCTTCGACTCGCCGGAGCCGTCCGACGCGGACATGAATGAACTCCGGGCGTGGACGGCGGCGAAGTTCGGGGGGAATCCCCTCGCGCCCGCGCCCGCCGCAGGACTCGAGGTCATCTGCAACCACGGGCCGGTGCAACTCAACGCGCGCGCCGGCGCCCCGATGCACCTCGGGCAGACGCCCTATCGCCGCGGGTTGTACTGCCATGCGCCGAGCCACATCACGGTGCGGCTTCCGCAGCCGGGCGCGCGGTTCGAGGCGGTGGCCGGCGTCGACAGCAACGATCAGGCGAGCGGCGGCCGGGGGAGCGTCGTCTACACGGTGCGCGTCGGCGGGCAGGTGGCATGGCAGTCCGAGGTGATGCGCGAGGGCACGCCGGGCGCACGGGTTTCCGTGCCCCTTGATGGAGCGGAGTCCTTCGATCTCGAAGTGTCCGACGCCGGCGACGGGATTGCGTGCGATCAGGCGGACTGGCTCGACGCGAAGGTGACGCTCGCGGACGGAACGGAGCAGTGGCTCGGGGACATGGCCCTGCACGGCACGGGCCGGCGCCCCTACGACACGGCGCCGTTCTTCTCGTTCACCTACGGGGGCAGGCCCTCGGGCGAATTCCTCGCGGACTGGCCGCTCGAGCGGGCGTCGAGCGCCATTGAGGACGCGCGGCATGGGGCGCGGCGCGCGTTGACGCTGGCGTGGCGCGACGCCGCCACCGGCCTCGCGGTGCGGTGCGCCGGGATCGCCTACACCGACTACCCGGTGGTGGAATGGACGCTGTACTTCAAGAACGAGGGCGCGTCGGACACGCCCGTCATCGCCGACATTCAGGCTATCGACACCGCCTTCCATCGGGGCGGCGAGGCGGAGTTCATCCTGCGCGGCATACGCGGAGACGACTGCACGGCGCACAGCTACGCGCCGTACGAGGAGGCGCTGCCGCCGAACGCCCGGAAACGCATCGCCAACACGGGCGGGCGGCCGACGCAGGAGGCATTCCCCTACTTCAACATCGGCCGCGGCGGCGACGGGCTCATCTACGTGTTGAGTTGGGCGGGCCAATGGGCGACGGGGTTCGAGCGCGACGACGCCGACGGCCTGCGGATCTACGGCGGCCAGGAACTCACCCACTTCGTGCTGCATCCCGGCGAAGAGGTGCGTTCGCCGCTCGTGGTTCTGATGTTCTATCAGGGCAGCCCCATGCGCGCGCAGAACCTCTGGCGGCGCTGGATGCTGGCCCACAACACGCCGCAACCGGCCGGCGAGCCCCTCGAGACAATGCGCTCCTTGTGCACCGGCAACTACTACCCCGGCCTGATGACGGAGGCGGTTCAGGAACGGGCGTTCCTCCAACGGCACCTGGACGAGGGGATCCGCTTCGACTGCTGGTGGCAGGACGCAGGCTGGTATCCGTGCGATGGCGTGGGCTGGCCTAAGGTGGGCACGTGGGACGTGGATCCGGGGCGGTTTCCGAAGGGGCTGCGCGAGTTGAGCGATCTGATGCACGCCAACGGAAAGGCGGTGATGGTGTGGTTCGAGCCGGAGCGCGTACACCCCGGCACGTGGATCACGGAGACTCATCCCGAATGGGTGTTCGGCGGCCAAGGGGGCGGGCTGCTCAAGCTGGGCGAGCCGGCCTGCCGCGAATGGCTGACGGATCACATCGATGGCCTCATGACGGCCCAGGGCATCGACTACTACCGCCAGGATTTCAACATGGATCCGCTGCCGTTCTGGCGCGGCAACGACACGCCCGATCGGCAGGGCATCACCGAGATCCGCCACGTCGAGGGCTACTTCGCCTACTGGGACGAACTCCTCCGGCGCCACCCCGGCATGCTGATCGACTCGTGCGCGTCGGGCGGCCGGCGCAACGATCTCGAAACGCTGCGGCGGGCCGTTCCCCTGTTGCGGAGCGACTGGTATCACGGGCCCGCGGGCCAGCAAGCCCTCACGTACGGCCTCGCCCAATGGATCCCCTACCACGGCACGGGGTTCATCTACCCCAAGGACACCTACTGGATCCGGAGCAGCTTTACGCCCGAGAACAGTTTCGGGCCCGACACGGCAGGCGTCGTGCACGTCGACTTCGCCCTGATCCGGAAGCTGATCGATGAGCACATCGCGATCTCGCCATACCTGTTGGGCGATTTCTATCCAATGACGCCCTACAGCCTGGCCGAGGATCAGTGGATGGCGTGGCAGTTCCACCGGGCCGATCTCAGGGGCGGTGTCGTGCAAGTGTTCCGGCGGCCGGACAGCATCTACGAGTCGGCGCGGCTCCGGCTTCAAGGCCTCGAGTCCGGCGCAACGTATGCCGTGCAGGACGTGGACGAGGCCGCGCCGCGCGAGGCGACGGGCGCGGAACTGATGGAGCACGGCCTCGTCGTCGCCGCGCCCGAAGCGCCGCTTGCCCTGACGATCGCATACCGCCGGACGGAGTAGGCGTCTGCCGCGTATCCGCTGCGTTTACAGTCGTCTGACATTCCTTTTGCAGCCGTCTCACCCGCGCGCCGCGCCGGCGCCGCTATGCTGATTCCGAGCCCGGAACCGAACCCGGGAAGGAGGCGGCCATGAGGCGATTGGTGTTGACGCTGGTAGTGCTGGCTGCGGTGGGATGGGACGCGGCCGGCCAGATCGAGACGGCCGAGAGCCGGATTGTGTGGGCGGGCATGTTCAAGAACGGGCTCGCCGCGGTGAAGCGCGTCGTCGAGGTCGAGGGGCCGGGCACGTGGCGGCTCGAGGAGGTGCCCGAGCCGGTGCACGGGACGTTCTGGATCGAGAGCGACGCGAGAGTCGAAGCGCGCGTCGAAATGGAGGAGGTCGAAGAGGCGTACACGGCCGGGGCCGGCATCGATCTCCAACAGGATCTGGCGGGCAGAGAGGTGGTGCTCCATTTCCGCGATCCGGAACTGAAACCGGTGAGCGGCGTCGTGCTCGCGGTGCCCGAGGGCGAACCGGATAGCCTGTGGCGTCCGGCGGATGTTCGCGGGCGCCAGTGGCAGCCGTACACGCCGGCGCCGCAGGCCTCGTTCCTGATCCTGGACACGGCCGACGGCCGGATGTATGTCGAGCGCTCGATGGTAGTCTGCGCGCAAGTGAAAGACGCGCGGGACGTGGTGGTACGGAAGAAGCCGGTGCTCTATCTGACGATCGACGCGGCGCCAAACGCGCGGGCAACAGTCGAGATCGGCTACTTGACGGGCGGGCTTGCCTGGGCGCCCGGCTACCGCGTGGATCTCTCCGATCCGAAGCGGTTGACGATCCAGCAGCAGGCCGTGATCCGCAACGAACTCGAGGATATCCGCGAGGCCGGGCTCGAACTGATCTCGGGGTTCCCGAGCGTCGAGTTCGCCCACGTGACGTCGCCATTGTCGCTCCGGACGAGCTGGACGCAGTTCTTCCAGCAGTTGAATCAGCGGCCGCAGATGCCGCACGCCGTGGCGAGCAACGTGATCACGCAGCAGGCCTTCATGCCGCAGTCGGAGCCGGCGGGCGGGCTCGATCTGTCGGCCATTCCGTTTGGCGAAGGCCCGGACATCTACTACCACGACATCGGGAAGCGGACGATCGGGCGCAATGCGACGCTTCTGCTCGACATCGGCTCGCAATCCGCGGCCTACGAGCGCATTGTCGAGTGGATCGTGCCTGACACACGGCGCGAGGACGGCCGCCCGCTGCGCGAGCACGAGTTGAATCAAGATCCGGACAAGTACCGCGACGCCGCCTGGGACGCCGTGCGGTTCAAGAACCCCTTCGACTTTCCCATGACCACGGCGCCGGCGTTTGTCGTGGGGGACGATCGATTCTACGGGCAGCGCACCAGTTTCTGGGCGAACCGCGGCGAAACCACGACGCTCCATATCACCAAGGCCCTCAGCATCCGCACGCGCAGCGTCGAGGAAGAACTCGCCGGCACGCGCGAGATCGTCTATATCGCCGGCGACAGCTATCAGAAGACGCAAGTCAAGGGCGCGTTGACGCTCAGCAATCATCGCAACGAGCGCGTCACGGTGGTGATCCGGCGCCGGTTCAGCGGGGAACTGCTCGAGGCCGACGGCGAGCCGGAGGCGTCGCTGCGCGAAGAGGGCGCGTGGTGCGTCAACAAGCGCAACGAACTGGTGTGGATGGTGACGCTCGATCCCGGTGAAGCGCAGACACTTACCTACGAGTATGCGGTGCTGGTAAACACCTGAGTATGCCGCCCCGGGCCCATGCATGGGCCGGGTGAGGTAAGGTTAGTCCCCCTGCTCGAGGACTTCCTTAAGGTATCTCTCAATGCGTTCACGGTTTGGGGCCAAGCTGGAAAACTGCTTGTCTGAAACATCGCTGAAGCGCGCCAGCACCTTCCGATTCACGGTTTCCTGATCCTCGAAAATCGCCAATGATCGCTGCAGGATTCCCCACTTCTCGAACTGCAGGAGGGCAATCGTCGTATCTCGTACACGGTCGTCATTCGGCAGGGCGAATACAAATAGCGGGCGCACCATGCCATTCACCCGACAATCCACAGTGTACATAGCCTGCGGATCGTGCGTCGAATCGTGCCAATCAAACGCGCGCCGTTCACTCGGGATGGCGCCCTCCATCAACTCGCGGAAATCCTCCATAAAGGTGGAGCGTACCCGCTCGCGGGAGAGGAAGGAGACATCTGTCACTTTCACCAGGGCCTGGACATATGAATACAGGGCATCCCCGAACTGCTCTTCGTTCACCCGCAGGACCAGTTGACCCTCACGGTCCTCCACGGAAAACATCGAGAGGACTTTGGTAATGACCTTCTGCCGCGTCCCTCGATGGAGATCCTTCTCCGCCAAGTCGTACGTCAAGTGCATATAGGTATGCCCCTCGTCGGACAAGACCCACTGCAGTTGCTGGCGCTCAAGGACGATTGACAGGTGATCCCCGTCATCAAACCTGAAGGGGGTGAAAACACGGTAACGCCCAACGCCCTCTTCCGCAAGGCGGATCTTCTGACACACCTTCGCCCGGAAGTCCCGCTCTATGGCCTCGGCGGTCATAGGTCAAACTCCCCGAATAGCCGCCCTTGGGGATCTTCGGGCGCTTCAAAGCCACAGTCTTCAAACATGCACAGCAAAGCAGCGTTCCAGTCCCCGAAGCGGTCAGACGGCTTGGCAAACGCGTCTTCACGAGCACCGGTTTCTTGGTATCGTTCCGTGGCGTAATGGACGTGGAAATCGTAGAACACGTCTCCCTCGATGTGATTCGTGTGCTCGTGACTTTTGCCATTATAGCGCCGCAAGCGGAACAGTTGGTTTGTGTCCGGGACATCCACGGCAAGGACAACAGAGAAGTCCAACGCGTTGAAATCGCTCTGGCGAAGGATGACTCTGTACATGCTGCCGTCTCTGCCGGCTACATCGAATTCGGCTTCCTTATGGCCCCGTTTGCCACGAGGCCGGACGCGGGAGAGATAATCGGGAGGTAAGGGCTTGCCTTCCCGGATCATACGTTCGATGTCCTCATCCGTATATCTTACGGACATGTTTCAGCATCCTGCGACCTGAGGCCCAACAGCTGCTTCTCTGAGTCCTGCACGCGGACAGCGCACTTCGGTAATCCCCGCCGACCTTGCCTTCCGCTACTCTATAGCAGTCTCCGAGAGTGAATCAAGGGCCTTTACTCAGGGCATTCTGCTGTCGACAGCGCTACGAGGCCGTGTATGCGAAATCACGCATCCCGCGGACGTACAATGGCACTTGCTGACGGCGGCGCCTACCGCCGTTACACACACATGGGCGCCCTTCAGCGTATGCTCTTATGTGGTGTCGGGCCTTGCCTCAGTTACGCCGCAGCACGTGTGGGCCGGCTCGATTATCAGAGGGTGTCCGTGCTGCCGGCCGGGCCCGTTGTGCCCGGTTCGACGGGTGTGCTAGCCTCGCCGAGGACGGCGGTGGGGCCGGCAAGGAACAACGGGTGGATAGAGAACCAGGCGTCGGGGTGGTTGATCGCGTCCGCGGTGGGATCGTGTGCGCCGCGGTCATTCTCACGGCGACGGCCTACTCCTTCCACCTGACGTCGTTCCTGCTCGCCAAACAGGCCGTGCTCTCCGTGGCGCTGTTCCTCATGGCGGCCCTGGCGATCGCCGGCCAAACGCCCGCCCGGCGGGGGCTCGCGGCATTCGGGCCGCTGTGGGTGTGGTTGGGCCTGTCGGCGGCGGTTCATCTGCTGGTGAGGCCGGCGGCGGTGCCGCGCGACGCGCTTCTCGAACTCACCCGGTGCGCCGTGCTGTTACTGGCGGCGGGGCTGTCGTTTGACGTCATGGCGCGGCCCGCGTGGCGCCAGCGGGTGCTCGGCGCCATCATCGCCTCGGGCGTTGTCGTGGCCCTGCTGGGCCTGTTGCAGTATGCGGGTTGGGCGCGGGCGCTCTTCCCGGAGTTCGCGGGATACTCCCAGCGGGCCTACAGCGTCTTCGGCAACCAGGATCTCTTCGGCGGCTACCTCGCCATGGCGCTGGCGCTGGCCGCATACCGGGCCCTCGTGCGGCCCCGGGATACGGGGCGGCTGGCCCTGTTCGGCGATGGGCTCATACTCGGCACGCTGACGGCGGGGTTGCTCGTGTCCGGATGCCGGGCGGCCTGGCTGGCCGGCGGGGCGGGCTGCGGCGTAGCGGCCGCCTTCGCGTTGCCGCACGCTCTGCGGGAGCACCGGCGCGCCGTGGGTGCGGTGGCGGCCTTCGTACTTGCCGTGGCCGCGGCCACGGCGCTCTTCGCCAGAGAGGCGACAATTGGCCGGATGGCGTCGGTATTCGCCGCCGGCGATGCGGGCGTCGGATTGCGGCTCTGGTTCTGGGACGGCGCCCTTCGGATGGTGCGCGATCACGCGCTGATCGGCGTGGGCCCAGGCAACTACGCCTACTGGAGCCCGCGCTACCTCGGTGAGGCCCTGTGGGCCGCGGGCGGGGGCCTGCTCGGGCGCGGCGGTGCGCACGCGTTCAACGA
>JAFGTL010000056.1 GCA_016934125.1 Candidatus Hydrogenedentota bacterium | reverse complement strand
TGGGAACACATCGATTCGGGCCTGCCGGGCCTGGCCGGTGTGGAGGAACTGGCGGCGTTCATGGCCGAGCATCCGCGCGGCTACTTCCTCGCGGAGTGGCGGCGGTTCGGCCACTGGAAGTTTCTGGCCGACGACGTGCGCTGGGTGGAGGAACACATGATCCGCCTGGATGACGCGTCGAGCCCGGACGTCACCGTCTACGCGTGGGGGCTGTGAGCGCCCGCCCCGCCGGTTCAGAACACGCTCGACGACACGGCGAACACGACGGCGAGGAAGTTGTAGACGCCGTGAAACACGACGCCGCCCACGATGAAGGGGTATGCGTGGTGGACGAGGGGCTTCGAGTAGTCCTGGCCGTTGCGGGGCTGGGCGCGATGCCAGATCCGGACGAGGCCGAGGCCGCCGATGGAGGTCGCGCAGGCGTGAACGCCCGTGCACACGATCCAGCGCCACATCTGGAACCCGGGCGTCGGATCGGCGACGTAGACGTGGATGTAGAGGAGGTTCTCGATGGCGGCAAAGGCCAGCGCGCTCGCCAGAACGGCCACCAGGATCTGCGCGGGCGATCGGAACAGGTAGGGGCGGTTCTCGAGGACAATCAGCACCGCGCCGAGCTTCATCATCTCTTCGAGCACCGGGCCGACCATGGCGACGGCCACGAGCGAGTTGCCCGCTTGCGCCTGGAGAAACACGCCGGCCACCGCAAAAGGCCCGCCGATCAACCCGAGCAGGATCGTGACGAGCCAGCTCGTGGAGACGGGGGCGTCGGCGAGGCGGCTCCGATACCACTGTGCGTAGGTGGCCGCGCCGGCAGGGGCCACAATGCCCGCGGCCCGGCTGGCCGGCTCGTCCCACACGTTGTGTTCAGCGGTCTCGCGGTCGCCCGGCGCGATGCTGGCGGCCCCGAACGCCGGCTCGTCTTCGAGGCGATCCGGCGTGGCCCGGCCGGGCAAGTCGAATCCTTCGGCGTCCACCGAAGGATCGGGGTTGATCCTGCTCACCGATTCGACTCGACGCGCAGCGCGGTGCCGTAAGCGTACACCTCGGCCATGGCCGCGCCCTTGCCGCCCATGCCGCGGCCGACGGTGGAGGTTTCGTACCGCACGTTCCAGACGGCGTTGGCGCCCATGGCGGCGGCCTCATCCAGCATGCGGAGCGTCGCTTCCCGGCGGGCCCGATCCATGAGCGTCTCGAGGGAACGAACCTCGCCGCCGAAGAAGTTGCGGAGCTTGGCGGCAAACATCTTGAAGTAGTCTGACGCGATGACAGCCTGGCCGTTGACAAGCGCGGCCTGGCTCACCCGCCAGTTGGCCGGCACGCGCCGGAGCGTGCTGCGGATGATGCGGGCGTGCTGGGCCTCGCGCTGTTCGAGGGAGCGGATGTGCTTCTTCTCGGTGGTGCTGCCCACGTAATACCCCAGGAGGAGGAGCCCCAACGGGGTTCCCAGCGACACCACGGCTGCAATGAGATCTTCCATCGGGCCGCCCCCCTCAGGCCGTCGGCTGCGCCAGGACGACCGCCGTCCCGTACACGTAGAGCTCCGCAGCGCCCTGGGTGATGGAACTGGTGCTGAACCGGACGTTGACGACGCCGTTGGCGCCGAGTTGCTGGGCCTGGGCGAGCATCCGGCTCATGGCCTCCCGGCGCGATTCGGTGAGGAGTTCCGTGTAGCCCTGGAGCTCGCCGCCCACCAGGTTCTTGAATCCCGCCATGATGTCTTTGCCGACGTGCTTGGCGCGGATGGTGTTGCCCTGAACCAGTCCCTTTACTTCCCGGATCACGAGCCCGGGCACCGTCTCCGTGTTAACCACGATCATGCAAGGCTCCTCCCTCTCTTGTCCGGGCCACCACGGCTCGGCGCGGAAAGTCTATCCCGGGACGGCGTCCGTGTCAACGCGGGTGTCGGTGCGCCGGGCGGCCACGATGAGGCAGTCGCCGAGACGGGGCACCAAGCGGAACGCAGCCTCGCGGATCCACCCCTTGAGGGGGTTGACGGGCGGGCTGTGCATGGTGAACCGCGACTCGAGGACGGAGAACCATGGATCCAGGGCCTCGGCGATCTCCTCGACGGTGTAGAACACCGAGCACTCGGCCATGCGCGCCTTGCCCTGGACGGCGTTGTAGCGGTTGAACGAGTGGAAGGGATTCCTACCCGCGAGGGCATCGAGGCGGCGGCCGAGCGCCACGGCGTTGGGCGCTTCGAGAACGAGTACGCCGCCCGGCCGGAGCACGCGGGCGATCTCGGCGAGGGCGGGGCGCGGGTTGTACAGATGCTCGATCACCGACGCGAACAGCACGACGTCGAAATGGGCGGCCGGATAGGGCAGCGGCTCGGCGTCGATGTCGCAAGTGCTCGCGATCCACCCCTTGGCCGCGCCGGCCGCCACGTCGACGCCCAGATCGACGGTGTGGAGTTCGTCGGCAAAGCGTTCGCGGATGGCATCGCGCGCGCCGGCCACGTCCCCCCCGCTGCCGATGTCGAGGAACCGGGCCACCTTGGCGGGAACATGGGCGGCCAGCACGTCCAACAGCGCCCGGTGCCGCCGCCGATGGAACCGGCGGTACGCGTCGTGATTGTCGTCCATGGCTCTCCGGCGCAGCCCGGTGCGCCCGATCTCCGGCGGGGCTAGGCCCCCCAGCCGGCCATCCAGTAGACAAACCCGATCATGCCGAACACCATGAGCCAGAAGAATCCGAATCCGGCCATGCCCACCAGGGAGGGTTTCGGGATCTCGAGATCGGGATGATCGATGAGCTTGTCGGCCGGGCCGGGCTCGACGCCCTCCGGCAGGGAGAAGGGCTCGAGATGCGGCTCGTTGTCGCCCACGGGGGTGCGCAGGCAGTTGTAGAATCGATCCAACTGCTCCTTGGGCACCCGGCGCGTGAACAGACTCACCAGGATGCAGGTGGCGAAACCGGCCACCAGATACAGGAACATCTGGTAGGACACGCGGAACTGGCCATCCCAGATCATCCTGTCCGGCAACGCCGGCTCGACGACTTCCAGCCGCTTCCCGGCCTTCAGTTCGGCGTCCGGTTCGAGTTCGTTGCGGAGCAGCACCTCTTCCACGGGAACCCCGTAGCGCTCGGCGAACACGGCGACGGTGTCGCCGTCCTGCACCTGGCGGGTGCCCGCGGCCCAGTCGTGGAAGAAGCCGAGACTCGTGACGATCATGAGGACGAAGGCGACGATGGTGCTGGCCCAGACGCCGGCCGCGGTGGCCCGGCGCCAGAACAGGCCCACCCAGAACGCGGCGCCCATCATGGCGGCCATTTTCCAGAACATCTCGAGTCCGCTCGGAACATCCTTCACCATGTAGGCGAAATAGAGGCTGCCGGCGACGATGACGAGCGAAACAATCCGGCCGACGAGCACGTAGTGCTTGTCGGGCTTGTCCGTGACAAGGTAGCGGCGGTACAGGTTCTGCGTGAACAGGCCGGACGACGACACCATGAAGGCGTCGCAGGAGGACATGAGCGAGGCGAGCAATGCGGCCAGGAACAGGCCGACAAGGCCCGGCATAACCTTCGGGAGCAAATCGTTGGCCATCTTGCCATACACGAGATCGGCCTCGCCCGGTTCGAGGTGGGTGTACATGACGACGGCGCACAGGCCGGTGAGCATCCAGGCGACGGTGCAGACGCGCTTGAGGAGGTTGCCGCCGGCAAACCCGACGCGGCCGTCCATCTCGTTGCGCCCGCCGGCGCACACGCCCATGATGTGGGGCTGGACGACAATGCCGACGAGGGCGTTCGTGGCGAACATGATGATGTGGAACAGGTTGATCTCGCCCGGATCGACAAGGCTGAACATGCCGGGATCGGTGATACCGGCGTGGAGGCCGGTGAATCCGCCTACGGCCTTCAAGGCAAACGGGAGCAGCATGAAGGACAGGAGCACCGTCAGGATGCCCTGGACGAAATCTGTGACGATGGCCGCGGCGAGCCCGCCGGCAACGCCATAGATGACGAACAGGGCCGTCATCACGCCGATGGCGAATTCCTTGCTGATGGCGCCGCCGGAGATGGCCTCGATCACGGCCCCGGAGCCGACGAGCATGACGCCGATGTTGACGACGAGTTGGAGCGGGCCGAAGATCGCGTAGAGGGCGTCCGTGTATCCGCCGTAGCGGTACTGGAAGAAGTCGCCCGTGGTGACGGCGCGCATGCGGCGGAACACGGGCGCGATGATCCAGTAGAAGGGCGTGGCAAACAGCCACAGGAACTGATACCAGATGCCGGACAGGCCGTTCGAGTACGTTTTCGCGGCCACGGCCACGGCCTGGTTGCCGTTGGTGCCCGCGCCGAAGGCGAAGAATACCATGAAGGCCTTGCCGAACCGCCGCCCGCCGATGAAGAAGTCCGCTGTATCCTTCACTTTCCGGGCCGTCCACACCCCGATCGCGGTGATCCCGATGAGGTAGGCGAACAGTGTCAGCCAGTCCCAGACGTTGATGCCGAGAATCATGTATGCGCTCCCCCGTGCAAGACGGTTTCCGGCCCCAAGCCGATAGCGATCCGTATAGTAGATGACGCGCTACGAAAAGGCAACGCGGCCCCGGCTGCGTTCAGAACCGGGACGTCGTGGACGACGCAGAATCGACGCGGCCGCGGGCTCAGAAGCGGTAGCCGAAGCCGAGGCCGAATCCGTTGGTGCCGCCGTTGCTGCTCGCCAGGCCGCCATTCGACAGGTGATTGAACTTGAGGGCCACGTGCCAGTCGGTGTCGGGGAAGCGGTAGCCGACGCCGGCCTCGAGGAGGAAGTCGATGCTGGCCGAGTTGCCTTCGAGCTTGCCGTCGTGGCCGATGAGGCCCGCGCCCGCTTCCGCGAAGAAGCCGTCGAAGGTTTCGGTGTTCCTGTAGATGCGCGTGGCCAGGCCGACGCCGCCGCCCCACAGCGTCTCATCGGGCTCGTGCTGATCGTACACGAACAGCGGA
>JAFGTL010000674.1 GCA_016934125.1 Candidatus Hydrogenedentota bacterium | reverse complement strand
CTGGATCGGGGCGCGATCGGGCTGGTTGTGGCCGACGGCGGTGAGGACTCGTTCCTTCGAGGTCACGTGGACGCCTCCCCTGTGGTATGACGCGTGGCCGCCGCACTGACACCGGCGGCGCGCCATTATGGGCGAGCGGGCCGGGGCGAGGCAACTCGGCTGTCGGGCTGACACTTGGCTGTCGGGCTGAACGGGCGTGCCTTGAATGACGCGGTGCGCCTGATCCAGAATCTCATTCACCACCCCGTAAAGGAGCACCCGATGATCGTCACATCCCTTGCCTGCGCGCTCACGGCTGCACTGGCCGCGGCAATGCCCGGCGCCGCGTACGCGCGCTTCGATTCCGCGAAGCCGATCTGGCCGGAAGGCCGTGACACGGAGATGAACCTGTCGGTGGGATTCCGCGCAGTCGTGGCGCCGCCGGAGGACGGGCGGCCCGTCCTCCTCCGTGTTACGGCGTCCACGATCTACCGCGCCTTCGTGAACGGGCGCTTCGTCGGCCATGGGCCGGCCCGGGCCGGACACGGCTATTTCCGCGTTGACGAGTGGGATATCACCGGGGCATTCGCCTCGGGCCCAGCCGTGGTCGCCATCGAGGTGTCGGGGTATAACGCGAACAGCTACGCCCTGATCGATCAGCCGTCGTTCCTACAGGCCGAGGTGGTGGCGGACGGGCGGGTGCTCGCGTCCACGGCGGGCGATGGTGCGCCCTTCGAGGCCCTGATCCTCACGGAACGGGTGCAGAAGGCGATCCGGTTCAGCTTCCAGCGGCTCTTCTCGGAGGTGTATGAACTCGCGCCCAGCCACGGCCAATGGCGCGTGGATCCGGCCGCAGCCGTGGCGGCGGTGCCCTGCGCCACCCTCGCCCCGAAGAAGCTGCTGGCCCGCGGCGTGCCGTATCCCCGGTTCGAACTGCGGCCCGTGCTGCGCCACGTATCGAGCGGCACGGTGGAGCCCGGCGCCCACCCGGATCGGAACTGGCGGCCGCGCTTCGTGTCGGGTATCGGGCCGGAGTTGAAGGGCTTTCCCGAAGCCGAACTGGCGGCGGTTCCTACCAACGATCTCATCCGCGTGCAGTCGAGCGAACCAACGCCCGTGGACGCGCCGGTTCCGCCCGACGCGCGGTTTGATCTCGGCACCAACAGCTACCATATTCTCGACTTCGGCACGAACCTGACGGGCTTCATGGGCGCGACGATCACCTGTCACGAGCCCTGCCGGGTGATGTTCGTGTTCGACGAGATCCTGTCCGGCAACGACGTCAACTTCGCGCGCATCACCTGCGCGGCCGTGGTGGCGTTCGGCACCCCGTCGGCCTTGATCCCGCCGGGCACGTATGCCGTCGAGTCGTGCGAGCCGAATACGCTCCGCTACCTCAAACTCATCAACCTGGAAGGCGCCTGCTCGATCGACAACGTGTATCTGCGCGATTACGTCAACCCGGACGTCTGGGAGGCCCAGTTCGCGTGCAGCGATCCCCGATTGAACCGCCTGTTCGCGGCGGGCCGCGAGACCTTCGCCCAGAACGCCGTCGACGTGTTCATGGACTGCCCGTCCCGCGAGCGGGCGGGGTGGTTGTGCGACAG
The DNA here is from genome assembly GCA_016934125.1 of Candidatus Hydrogenedentota bacterium. Lineage (GTDB taxonomy): Bacteria > Hydrogenedentota > Hydrogenedentia > Hydrogenedentales > SLHB01 > JAFGTL01. The sequence continues at coordinate 1,259 of JAFGTL010000674.1, read as the reverse complement.
CCTGTTCACGTCGCGGGCCGGGTTTGCGTTGTCGGGCGACACCTGCGTCGAGCGCAACTTCTTCGAGAACTACCTGCTTCCGGAGCAGTTCGAGCATCTTCCGGACGGGATGCTGCCGATGTGCTATCCGTCCGATCATTACGACGGCAATTTCATCCCGAATTGGGCGCTGTGGTTCGTGATCCAGTTGCAGGAGTATGTGGAGCGGAGCGGCGATTGGGATACCGTGCGGGCCCTCGAGCCCAAGGTGCGCGAGCTGTTCGAGTACTTCGAGGGCTTCAGGAACGCGGACGGATTGCTCCAGGATCTCGAGGCCTGGGTGTTCATCGAGTGGTCGGCGGCCAACCGCTTCGTCCAGAACGTGAACTACCCGAGCAACATGCTGTACGCAGGCGCGCTCGATGCCGCGGCCACGCTCTACGGCCGCGATGATCTTCGCGCCCAGGCCCGGCACGTGCGCGAAACCGTGCTGAGCCAGTCGTTCGACGGCGAGTTCTTCGTCGATAACGCCGAGGTGAAGGACGGCAAACTGGAAATCACGCGCAACCGTACCGAGGTGTGCCAGTACTTCGCGTTTTTCTTCGGCCTGGCCTCCCCGGAAACCCATCCGGCCCTGTGGGCGCGGCTGCGTGACGAGTTCGGCCCCGACCGCGAGGATTCGGGTGCATACAAAGACATCCACGCGGCCAACTCGTTCGTCGGCAACATGCTGCGGTTCGAACTCCTCTCCCGCTACGGCGAGGCCGATCAGATCCTCGACGAGTCCATCGACTACCTCCTCTACATGGCCGAACGCACCGGCACGCTGTGGGAAAACGTGGACGAACGCGCGAGCTGCAACCACGGGTTCGCGTCCCACATCTGCCACACCCTCTACCGGGATGTGCTCGGCCTGTATCGCGTCGATCCCGTGCAGAAACGCATCCTGCTGCGCTTCTGCGAGGTGCCCCTCGACTGGTGCGAAGGCCGCCACCCCCTGCCCGATGGCGCCGTCAGCCTGCGCTGGTGGAAAGCGCCCGCCACCGATGGCACTGTACAACTCCACTACCGCCTCGATGCGCCCGCCGGCTACGCCGTCGAGGTGGAGAGCGTCGGCGACACGCCCCTCGTCCGCGAGCCGTGAGGGGCAGGTGACGGGCCTGGAAGTGGTTGACGGTGGGTGAGTTGTGGGCAATCGAGTAGGTGGGAGGGTCGCCCCTCCCACCTCTCACACCACCGGGCATACCTGCTCGGTACCACGGCGGTTCCTTTATGTTCTT
>JAFGTL010000673.1 GCA_016934125.1 Candidatus Hydrogenedentota bacterium | reverse complement strand
CCGTCCCCCCCGGCGCTGTCGTATTGAAGCTGGATCACGCCGCCCGCCATGGCGTCGAAGTACTCGACCACGGCGTACACGGGCCCGGCGCCCTCGAAGGCGCGCCCGTCCAGCACGTCGAAGTACGCGTACACCGAGGCCGGATCCGTATCGGGCTTGTTCGCCAGGCACCACGCACCCCGTTGCCGGGCGGGCCGGGTGAATCCGTCCGCGCCGTCCAACGCGCGGATCCCCTCTTCCCGGGCGCCATCGGCCCCCGCCCGCCACGACACGGCCGCCGGCCCATCGGCCGCCGGCCCGCTGGCCGCCGCTGTCAGGAGCCCCGTCGCAAAAAGCCCAATCCAGATCATCTCGTGTTCTCCTGCCTGTGGTATGCCGCGCGGCGCCCGGCGCTATCGGGCGGCCCCGTGGGGGAGCGCCCGTGCGCAGCCCATTATGGGGGCCGTGCGCCGGCCCGTTCAACCGCTTCCCGCGCGGCAGCCACCGTTTGACAACGCCGCGGTTCACGGCGATACTGGGGATCCCGCCCGCGGCATCCGGCCGCGGGCTGCGTAGTCAACGGCAGGGGGGGAAGCATGGTAGACGCGGCGGACAGTCCCGGAGGCGATCCGGGCGCGTCCCGGCGGTACGCGTGGCTCGATCAGGCGCGGGGGATCGTGGCGCTTCTGTTCGTGATCTCGACGATCATGGGGCCCATGGGCGGCAACATGCTGCTCGGCGATCGCCTGCCCCTGGGGCCGACGTACCTCGACCACGGCTACAACTACTACAAAGGCTATCCGCCCCTCATCACGCTCATCGATATCGGCCAGATGACCTTCATGTTTGTGCTCGGGTTCGTGGCGTACATCGCCTTCACCGGCCGGCTCGCCAAGCGCGGGCCCCGCGCGGCTTGGGCGTACGCGGCCCGGCGCGTCGGCGCCCTCTACGTCCTCTCGTTCATCGCCTGCGGCCTCATCTACCGCCTTGAAGGCAAGCCCATCAACTGGCCTGAAGTTCTCTACAACGACATCATCGCCGAACTCGCGCTCGCGGCCCTGTTCTCGTATGTCATGTCCTATTTCGTGCGGAATGCGGGCTGGCGGGCAAGCCTGGCCGTCGTCGCATTCGTTGTCCACGCCTTTCTGTTCGCTTCCCACGCGGTGGATCAATATCCCTGGTTCGACACCCCCCTCGGCCGGCCCAAGTTCCCCCTCGGCGCGCTCAACCTCTCGGCCATCGCCGTCATGGGCACCGCTTTCTCGCAATGGATCAGGATGGATCCGGCCGATCCCCGCGTCGGATTCCGGCGGCGCGTCCTGCCCGTGTCCGTGGTGGCCCTCGGCGCCGGCTACTGCATGGAATGGATCCAGCACAGCGACCACCATGACGTCACCACGGCGCTGGCCCTGATCTCCGTCGGGCTTTCCGGGCTCCTGCTCGCGTCCACCTACGCGTTCAACGAGGCCGGCCTCGAGATTCCCTGGCTCGAACCGCTCGGCAAGAACCTCATCCTCGTTTTCATCATCGGCGCCCTCGGCATCAACCGGTATGTCGAGGCGCTCCCCCGTCCGTTCCTCGAAGCCCATCCCTACGCATGCCTGCTGCTCGTGGGCGTGGCGCCCCTGGCCCTGGTGATCTCCATCGCCGTGGCGCTCGACAAGCGCAACATCGTGATCCGGCTATGACGGAAGCTGCCGAGAAAGCCATGACGCACTCCAACACCGCACAAGTGACGCGCGTCTACCACCGGCTCGCGGTTGGCTGCCTGATCGCCGCGCTCGCGTTGGCCTGGCCCTTCGCCATCGCGCTCCAGAAAGGCCGGCGCGTCGACGCCGTCGTGGAACGCGGCGTCTACTTCCAGGGCGTCAAGCTGCTGTGCCTCGAGTATGCCCGCGAACACGCCGGGCGGTTCCCGGAACTCCGGCGGGGCCCGGGCCGGATCGTGTTCGATCGCGACGGCCTGCACTCGAGCTACCGCCTCGCGTGGTCATTCGGCAGCCGGCTCTGGGGGGCGGGCCCCCCCGTCGTGTTCGGCCACATGGACAGCAACCTCGGCTTCGCCCTTGGCGAATACCTTGACGACTGGCGCTACTTCTACCTCGGATACGCCGTCACCAACGAGGACGAAGCCCGGGCGTTCGCCCACGCCTACCGGATCCGCGCGGTATGCGGCTTCGACTTCGGCAGCGATCTGTGGGCGCACCCGGGCCACGGCACGCTCGGCACCGACGCCCTGTGCCGGCTGGACACCGGCCTCGCGGCCGCCCTCATCGACGCCGGCGTCTGGGACGGCGCCGAAGAGGAACTCGCGGCCCGGATTCCGATCCTCATCGAGCGGCCCCGCCCCGGCCCCGAGGCCGGCGGCTGGGTGGCCTACCTCGACGGCCACGCCGAGTATGTGCCCTATCCCGGCCCGTTCCCGATGACGCCGGAGTTCTTCCGGATCCTCGGGCGGCTCGAGGCCCTCGACAAGTGGCACGGCGTCTGGCCCCAAGACTCCTTCTCCTGCTGCCCCGCCCGCCCCGACTGATGCCGCCTCCCCGCCCGGATCCAGGCCCCCCGCGGCCCACGGCGTTGTGTGCATACGGCCGGGGAATGCTACACTGTCGGAAACGGGTGACGTTTCCCCGGGGCGAGGCGGTATGAAGCAGGCATATCCGATTCTGGAATTCGACGAGGAGACGGCGGCCATCATCGAGCCGCGGGCCGCGAAGGCCCCGGTGGCCGGCATGCCCGAGCGCGCCGTGCTCTGTTTCTTCCAGGACGTGATCGATCGCCTTCAGGAGCAGGGCGCCCTGCGCGAGATCCACGCGCTGCGCAGCGAAATGGGCGCACGCCCCGTCTATGCGTTCTCGCACCAAGGCCGCGAGGTGGCCCTCGCGCAGCCCGGCATCGGCGCACCCTTGGCCGCGGCCCATCTCGAAAACCTCATCGCCCTCGGGTGCCGCAAGTTCGTGGCCTGCGGCGGCGCCGGGGTGCTGGACGGCGCCATTCCCATGGGCCATCTCATCGTGCCTGTGTCGGCCGTGCGGGATGAAGGCACCTCCTACCACTACCTCCCGCCCAGCCGGGAAGTGGCCGCCCCCCGTGACGCGGTGGCCGCCATCGAACGCACCCTTGCCGCACACAACATCCCCTACCACCTCGCCAAAACCTGGACGACCGACGCGTTCTACCGGGAAACGCCCGGCAAGGTGGCGCTGCGCAAGGCGGAAGGCTGCGTCGCCGTCGAGATGGAGGCGGCCGCCCTGTTCGCCGTGGCCGCGTTCCGCCATGTCACGCTCGGCCTCATCCTTTACGGCGGCGACGACGTGAGCGGGGCGGACTGGGATCACCGCGGCTGGCAGGACAACGCGTCCGTCCGCGAGCAACTTGTCGCCCTGGCAATGGAGGCCTGTTTCGCCCTATGAGTCCCAAGAAAATCCAAGCGTTTTTTGACGGCCACGCCGAGAACTGGGACACCATGTTCGCGCCGGAACTCGTCGGTCGCGCCGCAGCCATCATCGACGAGCTAGCGATCCCGCCCGGCAGCCGCGTGCTCGACGTGGGCGCGGGCACGGGCGTGCTCTTCGAGCCGCTGCTGCGCAGCGTGGGCGACGCGGGCTGGATCCTCGCCGTCGACGTGTCGCCCGGCATGCTGCGGCAGGCCAGCGCCAAGACGCCGGGCCTCCCGATCGCCCTGCTCGAAGCCGATGCCGTGCACCTGCCCGTCGCCCCGGCGGAGTTCGATTGGATCGTGTGCTACAGCGTGTTTCCCCATTTCCTCGATCAACAGCGCGCCCTCGTCGAGTTGGCCCGGGCGCTCCGCCCCGGCGGCCGGCTCGTCGTGTGCCACAGCCGGAGCCGCGAGGACATCAACGAACACCACCGCAGCGTCGGCGACGTGGTGGGCGGCCACGTGCTGCCCGACGAGGACGGCATGCGCGCCCTCGTGGCCGCGGCCGGCCTCACCCTCATCCGCCTCGACGCCCAACCCGAACGCTACGTCATGACGGCCGAGAAACCGGCAACGACAGCATAGGAGTACGAAGGAAATGACGTTTCTGGATGAACTCGATTCGGTGCGGCAGACGGTGCAGCAGGAGGATTGCGTGCTGACGAGGGCGAGTTTCTCGGCGGTGCGCGATCTGTTCATCCACGCGGCCGACGATCCCCGGGTGGACGCGGCGCTGCGGCGGCTCGCGCCCGATCTCCACGTGAATGAGCACTTCCTCAACGTGGACGTGGCCGGCAACCCGGCGTGCTGTTCGGACGCGGTGGTCGAGGAGGCGCGCGCGCTGTGTGCGAAGGCGCCGGGGTTCGAGCGCTGGTTCCGCGAGCACCAAGCCGCCGAAGGCCCGACGCTCCTGATGGGCCGGTGGCTCGCCCACCTGATCGGATTCCGCCACCGGGCCATCCACGTGTTCCTCGATCATCCAGTCTTGTCAGAGTACACCTTCGTCCAGTTTCGGAGCCTGAGCAAGTGCGGCTATCCGGGCTGTTTCGACATCGCCGTGGGCGGCCACACCAAGGGCGCCGCGGCCATCGAGGACACGGTGGCCACCGAGATCGCCGAGGAACTCGGCTTCGACGTCGAGCGCGACATCCAGGGGCTCGTGCCCATCGCCGTGTACGAACACATCGATCCGCCCGCCCGGCTCGCGTTCCGGGACGTCGAATACCGCACCGTCATGGCGGGCCGCCTCACCGAGCCGGCCCTCGGGCGATGCCGGTTCATGGATGGCGAGGTGGCCGCCCTCTGCCTGTTCCTCACCCACGAACTCCAGGCCCTCATCGACACCCACCCCGAACGTATCGCCTCGGGCCTGCTCGGCTCGTTCCCCCACTACGTCGCCTGGCGCGCCGCACAGGCCTGACGCCTCCGGACACCCGGCGCACCCGAACCGGTTCGCCGCAGAATGGCTCCATAGGGTGACGGCCGTCAGCCAAGGAGTTGTTGTGACGGAGAAACTCGATAGCTTGCTGGCTGCATGCCGGGCGGGCGACAGCGACGCCATCGCCCGGTGGGTGGCGCGGTTCCGGCCGCGGGCCCTCGCGGTGGCCCGGGGATTCGTCGCGGACGAAGGCCTGGCCGAAGACGCCGTGCAAGAGGCGTTTGTGGCCGCGCTGGATCGCCTCGATGGCCTGCGCGATGCCGACGCGTTCCCAACGTGGTTTCGCCAGGTGGTCAGGACGTACGCCCTGCGCATCGTGCGCAACCGGCGTGAACTGCCCGGCGCGGACGACTTCGAACGCCCGAGCGACACGCCCTCGCCCCGCGAGCACGCCCATCGCGCCGAGCTGGCCCGCATCGTGCGCGACGCGTTCCGGGCCCTGAGCGGGCCGGGCCGCGAAACCGCCGAGCTGTTTTACCTCGAAGAGCGGAGTTGCGCCGAAGTGGCCGGCATCCTCAACGTGCCCGAAGGCACGGTGAAACGCCGGCTTCACGACGTGCGCGGCCGCCTGCGCGGCATGCTGCTCGGCTCCCTCGGCGAGGACACGCCCACCCCCGACGCCGGCAAGGAGCCGCGCCTGCCCCTGTAGCCGGCGCGAAAGGAGCATGAGATGTACGCAAATCTGCCGCCGAAACTGAAGCAACTGGCCGAAGACGCGTTGAACCGCAACGCGAGCGATCTGCTCCTGGTGCCCGGCGAGCCCCCCGTTTTCCGCGTGGAGGGGGCCCTGTGCCGCGCCGACTCCGAGCCCCTCACCGCCGAGGATACCGCGGCACTGGCCGCCGGGGTGCTCGGCGACGAGGAACTGGCCCGGATCGGCCCGGAAGTCGGCAACCTGCGGGCCAACTGCCCCCTGTCCGACGAGTCCAACTTGGCGGTGTGCGTGGCCCGGGCCGGCGGATGCTGCACCCTGCGCGGCCGGCTCGTCCCCACGGCCATCCCGACCCTCGCCCAAGTCTGCGCGCCCGAGGCCTTGATCGAGGCCGCCGAATCGCCCAACGGGCTGGTGATCGTGTCGGGCCTCAACGGCTCGGGCAAAACGACAACCTGCTACAGCCTGCTCGATCACCTCAACCGCGAGAGCGCCTGCCACATCTGCACCGTCGAGAACCCCTGCTGGCTGGCGGTTCGCCCGAACAAGGCCCTGATTCAGCAGCGCGAGATCGGCGTCGACGTCCCCTCCTGCGTCGCGGGCCTCCGGGCCGCCATGCACCAGGATCCCGACGTCGTGTTCGTAGGCGAACTCACCACCGTCGAGGAATTGCAGGCCTGCATCACCGTCGCCGAGACCGGCCACCTCGTGATCACCCAGCTTCACGCCCATTCGCCCGAGGCCGCCATCGCGCGCATCATCGACGTGTTCCCCGAAGAGATGCGGGCCGTCGCGCGGAAGACGCTGGCAAGCGTGCTGCGCGCCGCGTCCACCCAGTGCCTCCTGCCCCGGGAAGGGGGCGGGGGGCGCGTGGCCGCCTACGGCGTGCTCGTGCCCGACGCCGAGATGCGCGAAGCCATCGCCGAAGGACGCGACGTGCTCGAGCGCCAATCCCCCCTGCCCGACGGCTGCCAAACCCTCGCCGAACACATCGCCGCCTACGTCCGCGACGGCGTCGTCACCGAGCAAACCGCCCAACGCGTCCTCCGCAAAATGAATCCATAGCCCCCCGGTGTGGGACAGGCGCCCCCGCCTGTCGATCCTGCGTAGAATTCGGGGGGACATGTACCAAGCGGAGTCCTCGACGCGACTACGTGTCCCCCCGAATTCCCCCGCGCCCCCGAATTCCGGTGTGGGACAGGCGCCCCCGCCTGTCGATCCTGCGTAGAATTCGGGGGACATCAAGCAGAGTCCCCGACGCGAATACGTGTCCCCCCGAATTCCCCCGCGCCTTCCCAGGCGCGCGCCTTCCCAGGCGCGCCCCTCCCCAGCCCCGCGCCCCTACTTGATCTTCCCCGTCAGCGCCACGAGGCACACCGGCACGAGGATCCACCCGGCCATCGTGTGGAACACCAGATACCAGTGCCGCAAACAGCACTCGCGGCCGGGCGCCCACGCCTTGGCCATGCGCAGATCCACCAGGGGCACATACGCGTCCACGCTGAACAACAGGCCGTTGTAGAACGCCGGGGATTCCGCGGCGGCCGGAGCCGCCGTCGGCGTGCCCCCGGCCTCCTCCCCCTCCGAGGCGCCCATCTGCCTGGAGCGCGCCGCGTCGCCCACAGCCGTTGCCGCCCGGGCAGGAGAATTCGGGGGACATGTACCAAGCGGAGTCCTCGACGCGACTACGTGTCCCCCCGAATTCCCCGCCGTAGACACCATCACGTCCCGATCGGCAAACAGCCCCCACCCGATCGCAACCGGCACAAGGCTCAGCAGCAGCGCCCGCGCCGGGCTCCGGCCATACCGCACCGCGCCGTCCAGAAAGAAATCCCACATCAGCGCGAGGGTGTGCCGTACGGCGCGCCATGCGCCCCGGAATCCCGCCGCCACATGCCCCCGGATCGCCGCCGCCGTTGGCTGTTCGCCCCGCAACTCGCACCACACGCCTTTGACGGCCCCCCACGCATCGCGCCGCACGCCATCCCGTAACGCCGGCCAGAGCACCTGGCCCCGGGCGCGCCGCTTCATCGCCACGAACACATCGTTGGCGTACTCGCCCTTACCCTCGCGCGCGTAGAACCCCTCGAGGGCCGCGTACGCCGTCGGGCTGAACACGGACGCCCCGAGCAACACCAGCGCCTTGTCCACGCCCGCCCGGCCATCGCCCGTCTCGAGCCGGCCATCGCCCGTCTCGATGCGCCCATACGTCATGCCATCCAAATCGAGCACCGGCCGCGCCCGGCCACGCCCGGCCCGCTCGATGTCGCCCCAGTCCAGAGCCGCTACATCGAGCACGCCGAACCGGCTGTTCCGGAACGCAAACAGCGGCTCATGAGGATCCGCCTCGTCCTCCCATGCTGCGTCAGCCTCGTCCGTGCCTTCCCGCGTCAACGTCGCCGTCCCGTCCACGCGCATCGACTCCGCGCTCACGCGCTCAAACCGGCCCAGATTCAGCCGCAACTCGCGCCGTACCACGGTCCGATCCAGCGACAGCCGCGGAGCAAGACTCTCTTCATCCTGCCCATCGAGCCTCAAGTCGAACACATCCGCGTTCACAACGGACACCGGCCCGGCGAAATGCGCGTTTGTGAAGAAAGCGATGTTGCCGACCTCCATGAGGCCAAACTGCGCCTCGTGCTCCGTGCTCGTGAACCGCGCTTCCCGGCAATCGAGCTGCCCGCCCACCTTCGCGCCAGTGAAAACCACCGGCCCGGCGAAGCGCGCATCGAAGAACACCCCCGTTTCGCCTATCTCGATGCCGGTGAAGTCTGCCTTGTCCCCCTCGCCATTGAACTGCGTTTCAGTGCAATCGAGTTGCTCCTGAACCTTGCCCGCAGAGAAGTCCGCCTGCCCGGCGAACTCGGCTTTCTCGAAGAAGGCCGTTGCGCCAACACGCATGCCGTTGAAGCTTGCGCCGCCCTGAGTGCTGACGAATCGCGCCTTCTGACAAGCTAGCTGCCGCCCCACCTTGATACTAGTGAAGTCCGCGCGGCTCGCGAACTCGGCGCTCACGAAGAACGCGTCACTGCCCACCGCCATCCCGTTGAAGTTGGCCTTTTCCTGCTTGCTCGCGAACCGCGCCTCGCGGCACACGAACTGTCCGCCCACCTCCGCCCCCCCGAAGTCCACCGGGCCGGCGAAGGAGGCCTTGCCGAAGTATACGTTGTTTTCTACCACCATGCCGTTGAAGATGGCAGCGTGAGTCGTGCTTGCGAACCGCGCCTTCCGGCATCCGAACTGGCTTCCTATTCTGGCCCTCCCAAAGTCAACTGGACCGGCAAACTCGGACTCCACGAAGAAGGCTGACGCGCCCACCTTCATCCCGTTGAAGTTCGCTTTGGCTTGCGTGTGCGCGAAACGCGAACCTTCACAGCGGAACTGACGACCCACCGTCACACCACGGAAATCTGCGCCCCCACGGAAGTCTGCTTTCACGAAGTAGGCATTTCCGGCCACGGTCATGCCATCGAAAAGCGCGGACTCCTGTTCTGCCGAGAAGTGCGCCCCAGTGCAATTCAGCTGCCCGCCAACCTGCATCTGCACAAACGATGCGCCCTTCTCAAATACCACGTCCGCGCAGAGCAACTGGCGTCTGGCGTGCAGGCCTTCGCAGGTGATACGCCGCCGAAAGACACTGTGGTTGAACCGCAGAACGGACTCACACTGGCCGGACTCAAGGCTCACCGCCTTCTCGAACCGGCAGCGCTCGAGCTCGACGTAGTGCGGGACAACGGCGTTTTCGAGATCGAGGGGTTCGGCGATGATGGCGTGGTGGATGCGGATGCCGCGGCGATGGACGGGGGCCTCGGCGTCGGTGAGCAGCCATTCGAGGAAAGCGGGCCGGAGCACCCGGGCCGCCTCATCCTCCGGGAATTGCTCTTGGAGGTCGGCGACACCCCCGCGGGTGGCGCAGTCGAGGCAGTAGGCCTCGGCCGCGGACAGGTTTCGCGGCGCCCGTTCGTAACGCGGCGTGTCGGATGAATCGGCCGGCATGATGCGGTTCCCCCCGATGCGGCATGCCCCGGGCCCAGTCCGGCAATGCGCGCCGGACGGCGCGGGTGCGTGCCCGCAGGTGACTACTTCAACGGCCCCGCCGTTCCCTATTCTGGCAGGGCCACGCGCGGTATGCAAGCCGGCACAAAGACCACGGAGCGCGTCCCGAGGACGCAAAGCCGCGCAGAGCGCGCTCCGCGTTGCTCCGCGTCCTCGGCGCCCTCTGCGTTTGTTCCTTTCCCACAACCGCTCCCGTCTTCCTCCATTGGTGTTCATCCGTGTCCATCCGTGGCTCAAGGCTCCCCTCTTCCCACGCTTCCCTCTGCGCGGCTCCGCGCCCTCCGCGCCCTCTGCGTTTGTTCCTTTCCCACAACCGCTCCCATCTTCCTCCATTGGTGTTCATCCGTGGTCATCCGTGGTTGAAAGCTCCCCTCTCCCCGCCCGGCCCAGCAGGCTCTTTCCGGCTCTGTGCCTCCGTGCCTCCGTGTGAGATAAAGCACCGAATACCCTCCCACACGGAGCCACAAAGATCACGGAGCGGGCCCGGACTGTG
>JAFGTL010000672.1 GCA_016934125.1 Candidatus Hydrogenedentota bacterium | reverse complement strand
GCCACAAAGGGGGACGAGTCATGCTGAATTTCCTTCGCAATCTGTTCCGGAAACGGCCGCCGAAGCCCGAGTTCACGGACGAGGAGTACGATCGCCATTACGAGGCGAAGCAGGCGGCCCTGGAACGCATCCTGGGCCCGATGCATGAGATGGTGGGGCACGCGATCATCCCGTTCCAGGTGGGCGGCGCGGTGGACATGTACTACTTCCCGAACGGCATTCCGGGCACGGGATTCGCCACGATGGAGCTGATCGAGCCTGACGGGAGCGGGCCGAAACCGAACCCTATCGGCACCTCCGAACTGGTGGCCTTCACCAAGCTCCCTATCCCCGACGACCACGGCAGCGCCGGAGAGGATCATCCATTCAACCGGATCGAGCGCCGGATGTGCGGGATTCTCACCGGGATCGGCCGCTATTCCTTCCATGCCGTCCTCAAGCCGCACGACACCTGCGAGGTTCCGCTCGATAGGGAAGGAAGCGACATGGCGTGCCTCATCTTCGATCAGTACACCGGCGCGGGCGGCGACTTCGTCATCGACGGGAAACAGCACTGCCTCCTCCTGTGCATGGAGGTGTTTCGCAGCGAACTGGAATATGCCCGGGCAAACCGCACCGCATCCCTCATCGAGAAACTGAGGGCCGGCGGCCACTACCCCTACAGCGACCTCGAGCGCGAGCCCGTGGCCTGACGCGGCCGCCAGGCCCTATTTCACGCGGCAATACTCCAGCAGGAGCGAACCCGGGCACGCCTCGATCGTCGCATTGAGTTCCGCGAGTTCGGCGCCCGGCATGCGCACCGGCGCCGCCGGCGCATAGTCGTGTGCGTATGTCACCTCGTAGTCGGCGGCGGCATCGATGCCGCGGAGGGCGCACGCGTAGCCGGTGTACGGCGAACGGTGCCGCCGGAAGGCCAGCACCATCCCATCATCCGCATCGGCGCGGTGATACTGGAGCACACACCAGTCGCGCGGACTCGTCGTGACCTCGGAGAGCGCATAGAAATCGCCCGAGAAGTACTTGCGGATCCGTTTGCCCTCGGCGATGCCCGCCGCGAGCATATCGCGCGGGTATCCCTGGCCCCGGCAGTCCTCGCAGAAGGCGATGCCCCCGTTGAAGCCGCTCCGGAACTGATAGGGCGTCACGCCCGACTGGCCGCTCGTATGGAACGGCAGATAGCGGCTCAGCCCGGCCGTGATCACCTGGTTGTACAGGGCCGCTTCGTCGAAATCGTGTTGCATGAGCGGATGGATCGTCGCGTCGGTGCGCCACAGCGGAATCGAGCGCGCGCAGGTTTCAAGATCGATGCGCTGGCCGCCGGACGCGCAGTTGTCAATGAAGAGGCCCGGATTCGCGGCCCGGATCTCGTCCCACATCCGATACAGCCCCTCGACGTAGCGGATCTCGGCCATGCCGACGCGATCCGGCTCGGCGCCATCGATGATCTCCCACATCACGCCATAGTCCACGGCGTTGTCGATGCGGAGGCAATCGATTCCGTATTCGCGAACCGCCTGGATGAGGTATTCGGTTACGTAGGCGCGCGCCTCGGGGATGGCCAGATTGAGCATGCCGCCGTGGCCCATCCTGTCCGGCGGCGGGATCACCACCCAGTCGGGATGCTCGCGGTGCATGAGCGTGCCGGGGCAGATACGCTCGGGCTCGAACCACAGCAGGAACTTCAGGCCCGCCCCGTGCGCGGCGTCGCCGATCGGCTTCAGGCCGCGGGGAAACCGCTTCATATCCACCTCGCGTTCGATGGGCAACACATAGTGCCCCACCGTCGGGAAGGGATCGCGGCCGCGATACGCGTCGAGCCAGAAGTACTCGAACCCGAGCCCGTCGATGGACTCGAGGTGGGAGAGGACATCGGCCTCGGTGCCGCGGTCGAGTTCGTAGAACGACGTACTCAGGTGCGCGATGGGCGGCGTGACGGGCCGCCCGTCGAGCTTCGGCAGGATGTGGGCGAGCATGACGCGCCGGAACAGGTTGTGTCCGCGCCACACGTCGCCGCCCGCCCACCGGACTTGGAGAATCCGGGGCCCTCGGATGGACTCGCCCGGGCGCAGCCGGATGTGCGCCCGCTCAAGCCCCGCTTCGAGGCGCACGGCGCCGCTCCCGTGCTCCACCGCGGCCGTCCATCGCCCCGTCCACCCGACGGCTGTGGCCACGCCGCCGCCCTCCCACGCGACGGCGAAGAACGGGCTGGCCCCCTTCGAGGAGCGGCCCGACTGGGGCGCGAAGGCGACGCGGCGTCCCGCGTCCAGCGGCTGGGCCGTCGGCAGCCAGTCCGTCGCCTGGGCCGTGCTCCCGAGCAGGCTGTGCAGGATGGGCGGCGGGGCGGGCGGGATGGCGCCGACCGTCACGTCGAGCGAACGGATCTGCTCGATGGGGGCCGTGCCGGCCGTGCCGGTGTTGGTGAAGTGGAGCGTCCAGTCCACGCCGGGCGTGTCCGTGTAGATGAAGCACACGGCCTTCACCTCGAGGCCGGTGTCGGGATCCGTAAACGTGAGCGTGCGGCGGCGCGTTGTGGCGTCCACCGCCTCCTCGGCCAGTTCGGCGGGCCAGTCGGGCAGCAGCTCGGCCGAATGCCGGCCGCCGTAGACAAACGAGAAAGGCAGCTCGCTCGAGCCGGCGTCTACCGGCAGTTCGTCGAGCCACACCGTGGTGCCGTCTTCGAACGCGACGCGCGCATCGGCCCAATCGCCCTGATCGAAGGCGCGCGTATCGCCGCCCGTGTCCACGACGAGGTCGAAGGAACGCGCCCCCTCGAGCGGCACGTCGATGGGCATTGCGGGCGCGCCCGGGCGGACGACATCGGACACGAACGCGTCACGGCCCTGGACGACGACGTGAAACCGCACGGACGCGGGGGTTCCGTCCACGTTCCGATCGAGCCCGATCTCCGCCAGGAAGGCCTTGGCCGGCCGTTCGAGCGATACGCGCAGCACGCTGTGCGAATTCACGCCGATGCCATGCTCGTACACCGCGTCGCCGAGGCGGAGCGGCCCGCCCGCGGCGCACCGGCCCACCTTGGTATCCCCGGGCCCGTCCTCATGCACGATAGACAACCGCCCTGTCGAGGGCCTCGCCGCGGCCACCGTGGCAAACGCGCGCTCGGCCCACTCCCCGTTCAGCGCGACATCGCTCTCCATCGCCGCGTCTTTCGCCATTACACGCCCTCCCACGGAAACGCCCGCCAGGCCGATCGCCAGCGCCACCGCGACACGCCCGCCCCGTCTCGCCGCCATTCGCATACGCTCCACTCCTGCTCTCACGTCCTGCAACGCGTCCACCCCGGTGGTGTCCTGCCGCTCTTTTACTCTTGCACGCGACGGAGTGTCAATTGGGACACATTGAAGGCACGGGGCCGACGTGATACCGTGTTCCCTGTTCGCGGGAACAACGGGGGACGACGCGTGTCGGACTATGCCGCAGCCAACCGATCGCTCTGGAACGCATGGGCCGCGCTCCACAAGGACTCGCCCTTCTATGATCTCGAGGGATTCAAGGCGGGCGCTTCATCGCTCCGTCCTATCGAGATCGACGAACTCGGCGACGTCACTGGCAAATCGCTCCTTCACCTGCAGTGCCATTTCGGCATGGACACGCTCTCCTGGGCGCGGCAGGGCGCCCGGGTAACGGGCGTCGATTTCTCGCCCGATGCCATCGCGCTGGCCCGATCGCTGAGCGATGAACTGGCCATCGACGCCACGTTCATGTGCGCGAACGTCTACGATCTTCCCGAGATCCTCGACGAACGGTTCGACATCGTGTTCACCTCGTACGGCGTGCTCTGCTGGCTGCCCCGGCTCGATCAATGGGCCCGGATCGTAGCGCGGTACCTCAAGCCGGGCGGCACCTTCTACATGGTGGAATTCCATCCCGTCGCGAGCACGGTGTGCGACAAGTCCCCGTACGTGTTCGCCGCCGAGCCGGGCCGCTACGAGGTGAACGGATCCTATGCCGAACCCGTGGCCGGCATCGCCGAGGTGGCCTACGAATGGACGCATCCGCTGGGCGACGTGATCAGCGCGTTGTGCGAGGCGGGCCTCGCCATCTCCTTCGTGCACGAATTCCCCTTCTGTGTCTATCGATTCTTCCCGTTCACCGAAGAGGCGGGCCCGGGGCGCTATGTGATGAAGGAGTTCCGGGACAGCGTCCCCTGCATGTTCTCGATCAGGGCGACGAAGCGTTAGCGGACGGAACCGCATTGGGAGGGACAAGGTATGAAACGCGAATGCGACAGAAGGACATTCCTGCGGACAGCGGCCGCAGGGGCGGGCCTGGCCGCGATCGGCACAACAGCGCATGCCGGGGCTGCACCGGCGTCGCCCATCTCGCCGGCGGCGCCCATCGAGACGGTGCGCATCGGGTTCGTGGGCATCGGCAAGCGCGGCACCTCGCTCATTCGCACCTTGCTGAATCTCGACGGCATCGAGATCCGGGCCGTGTGCGACATCAAAGAGGATCGCGTCGCCCTGGCGCAGCAGACGATCGAGCAGGCCGGCCGACCGAAGCCGGAGGGTTACTCGCAGGGCGACACCGACTTCAAGCGTCTGTGCGCGCGCGACGATCTCGACGTCGTGATGAACGCGGCGCCGTGGGACTGGCATGTGCCCATCTGCGTGGCGGCCATGGAGGCCGGCAAGCACGCCGCCACGGAAGTGCCCGCCGCCGTGACGGTAGACGGATGCTGGCAACTCGTCGAGACGGCCGAGAAAACCGGGCTGTATTGCGTGATGCTCGAGAATTGCTGTTATTTCCGGAACGTACTCATGGTGCTCAACATGGTTCGCCAGGGCCTGTTGGGCGAGCTGCTCCACTGCGAGGCCGGCTATCAGCACTACCGCATCGCGAATAACGTGTTCGACGCAGAAGGAAACCTGTTGTGGTGCGGCGAGCACGAGGCGCGCCGCGACGGCAACCTGTATCCCACCCATCCCGTGGGCCCGTGCGGCCAATGGCTGAATATCAACCGGGGCGATCAGTTCGATTACCTCGTCTCGATGAGCGGCAAGTCGCGCGGACTCAACCTGTACGCGGCCGAGCACTTTGGCGCGGATCATCCGCTGGCCACGCGGAAGTACGCCCTCGGCGACATCAACACCACGCTGATCCGCACCGTCAACGGATGCACCATCACCTTGTATCACGACACCCAGGCGCCCCGCCCTTACGATCTCATCTACCGCGTGCAGGGCACCCAGGGCATCTACATGGACAACATGGAGAAGATCTACGTCGAGGGCCGCAGCCAACCGCACCAGTGGGATCCCGTCGCCGACTACGTGGCCGAATTCGATCATCCCCTCTGGAAAGCCCTCGAGACGAAGGCCATCGGCCACGGCCACGGCGGGGCCGACTTCCTCACGTTGTATCGCCTGATCAAGACGCTGCGCGAGGGCACGCTGCCCGACTCGGACGTATACGACGCGGCCGCGTGGAGCGTCATCTCCGAGTTGAGCGAGCGATCCGTGGCCGACAAGAGCCGGCCTCAGGATTTCCCCGATTTCACCCGGGGCGGCTGGAAGACGATGGAACCGCTCGGCATCGTTCAGGCGTAGTGCCCAAGGCCGCGCACCCGGTTGTGTATAATGAAGCGGCCCGGGCCGGCGTCGCCATGCCGGCCGAAGGGCACGGACAGGCTACGGGGAGACGGGAATGGATGACGCGCCGGATAGCACGACGACGGCCGACGCCACGGCCGCTCGCACTTCCGCTCCACACGGCGCGGGCCGTGTCATACGCCCGCTGCACACCTGTCCGGCCGCAACCGTGCTCGTGGTGGACGACGAAGACTTGGTGCGCGGCGCGGCGAAGCGTATCCTCGAGCGGGCCGGATTCCGTGTGCTGGTTGCGGCCGACGGCATCGAGGCGCTGGACGTGTATGACGCCCGCGCAGATGAGATCGGCTGCGTCCTCCTCGATCTCGTCATGCCGCGGATGGACGGCGAGGGAATGCTGGCCGCGCTGCGCAAGCGGGGCGCCGGGATTCCCGTGATCTGCTCGAGCGGGTGCAGCGGCGAGGAGGCCGCCCGCGAACTGGCCCTCGGCGAGGCCGACGCCTTCATTCAGAAGCCCTATCAATCCGCGGCCCTCATCGCGGCGATCCGCACCGCGCTGCATGCGGGCGGCCCGGCCTGACGCCCGCCTTGCTGCGCCCCGCCCATCGCCCAGTGATTCCACGGGCCGGGACAGGTATGATAAGGTGCCTTGACGACGCGCGGGGGCTGCGGCAAGGAAACCTGAGGCCGGGCTGTGGACTGTACATGCGTATGGCCATATGAAAGGGACTTGCTGTGCCGACGAAACGGAATCGAATGCTTTGTAGGGCGTTGTGCTGTGCCTTCCTCGGCCTGATGATGTGTCTGCCCGCCCTCCGGGCCCACGGCGCCGATCAGGCCCCTGCCCAAAGCGAACCGATCCGGCCCGAGGCGCCCATCCAGCTCTTCAACGGCACCGATCTGGGCGGGTTCTACACCTTCATCCGCGATCGGGGCCGCGATACGGATCCCAAGGGCGTCTTCACCGTGAAGGACGGGGAACTGCGCATCTCGGGCGAAGAATGGGGCTGCGTGACCACGAGCCAGGCCTACGCCGACTATCACCTCGTCGTCGAGTATCGCTGGGGGAGTCTCACCCACTCGCCGCGGGAGGATCGAGCCCGCGATTCGGGCGTCCTCGTGCACTCCGTCGGCGAAGACGGGGGGTTCGGCCGCACCTGGATGCACTCCATCGAGTGCCAGCTCATCGAGGGCGGCACCGGCGATTTCATCGTCGTGGGCGACGGCTCGGAGGACTACGCCGTCACCTGCCGCGTC
>JAFGTL010000671.1 GCA_016934125.1 Candidatus Hydrogenedentota bacterium | reverse complement strand
GCGGCCTCGAACAGAACCCCCGGCTGCTGTCGGACATCTCGGGCGATATCGTCCTGGCGCGGACGCCGGAGCCCGGCGCGGCGGCCACCCCGCCGGCCACCCCGCCGGCCGCCCCGGCCGGCGCCGTCGAACCGGCCGGACAGAGTACGGGCGCATTCACCGTGCAGGCCGCGCGCTCGGGCGGGACGCGCACCGGCACGCTCACGTTGCCGGGGGGCGTGAAAGTCGCCTTCGCGTGGATCCCCGAGGGCGACGGCAACCGGAAGCCCTTCTGGATGTCCCTTCACGAGATCACCCAGGAGCAGTGGCACGCCGTGATGGGGGCCAACCCGGCCTCGTTCACCCATGAAGATCCGGACTTGCTTCCCGTCGAAAACGTATCGTGGGACGACTGCGCGCAGTTCCTCGCGAAACTGAACGGCATGAACTCGGGCACGTTCCGCCTGCCCAACCGCCGGCAATGGGAGTACGCCTGCCGCGCGGGCGCCTCGGGCGACTACTATTTCGGCATCGATCAAACGAAGTTGGGCGACTACGCCTGGTTCGCGTCCAACAGCAACCATCAAACCAATCCCGTGGGCGCCAAAGGCGCCAACGCGTGGGGCCTTCACGACACCCTCGGCAACGTCTGGGAGTGGTGCGCCGACGAAGCGGGCGGCGGAATGTACGAACAGTGCGGCGGAAGCTGGACGAGCAACGCGTGGAAGTGTACAGTGACGGCCCGCAGGACGGGCTCGCCCACGGATCGCGGCAGCGACCTCGGCCTGCGCATCATCCGCGAACCGTGATCTGACGTGACGCGCCGCCGCGCTGAAAGGAGAACCGATGCGCCCGGGATTCTGGACGGCCTACCTCCTCGAACTGTCGCCGGAGGACGCCGTCCGCGCGTTTGCCGGCAAAGGCTGGTTTGAACTCGAACTGTCGAGCGAACATGCCGAAGCCCTCCTCGGCCGCGGCAATCCCGCCGAAACCGGCGCCGCCTTCAGGGCCTTCGCTGCCGAACTCGGCGTCTCGGTGCCCCAAGGCCATCTCTGGCTCGAATGCGATATCCTCGGGCCGGAACAGGACGCTACCCTCGACGCGCTCAAGCAGTGGCTCGATCTCTTCCTCGCCCTCGACATCCGCGCCGCCGTGCTCCACCCCGGCGGCGCCGCCCTGCTGCGCGACGGATGCGACGCGCGCGCCGTGTTCGACGCGCAGGTGCAGGCCCTTCTCGTCCTGACGCAGCACGTCGCCGGCTCCGCCCTCACGATCTGCCTCGAAAACCTGTCCGTCGCACCCGAGGCCGAGGATCTCTGCGCGATCATCGACGGCGTCGGCAACCCCCACCTCGGCATCTGCCTCGACACCGGCCACCTGAATCTGGCCAGCGGCGATCAACTCGGCTTCATCCGCCGGGCCGGATCGCATCTCAAGGCGCTCCATCTCGCAGACAACGATCGCTCGGGCGATCAGCACCTGCTTCCCTACGGCCGGGGCAACGTGCCCTGGGAAGACGTCGTCACCGGCCTGAAGGAGATCGGTTACGCGGGCCTGGCCAACTTCGAGGTGCCCGGCGAGCGCCGGTGCCCGTTCCCGATCCAACTCGCCAAGCTGGACTACGCCAAGGCACTGTTCGCCCTCATGTTCGGCGAACCCGCCGCCGATCCCGGAACCCCGCAGTGAAAACCACTGTCGCCGTCATATCGGATGTCCATTTCGATCCGAGTAACGCCGCCAGCGGCTCTGCGCGCCGCGGGGCGATCGCCGACATCCTCTTCCTCCGCGCGGTGCACCGCCTGAACCGGATGATCCGCCCCGATCTCACTCTCCTGCTCGGCGATCTCGTGAACCGCGGCGAATCCCCCGAGGCCCCGGCCGACCTCGCCCGGATCCGCGCCATCGCCGGCCTCATCGAGAGCCCCGTCATCGCCATTCCGGGCAACCACGACGGCGATCCCGACGCGTTCTACTCGGCCTTCGAGCGTCCCGCACCGTTCTGCGACGTCCACGGCATCCGGTTCGTTCCCTTCGTGGATCCCGAGGAGCCGGGATACAACGCCCGCCGCACGCCCCGCGACATCGAGCGCATGGCCCAGGCGCGCGCCGGATTCGCCGGCCCGATCGTGGCCGTGCACCACGCGCCCCTGTTTCCGCCCGGCGCGGCCGATTGCCCCTACAACTACACCAACGCGGATGACGTCATCGACGCCATGCGCGCCCACGGCATCTCGCTCGCCATCGGCGCCCACTACCACGCCGGCATGGCGCCCGTATACGACGAGGGCGTCGCGTTCATCGCGGCGCCCGCCTTGTGCGAATCGCCCTTCCGCTTCCTCGAAATCGTCCTCGACGGCGACGACATGCAGGTGCACACCCACGCCCTCCGCATGCCGGACGAACTGGCGCTCGTGGACACCCACGTCCACACCCACCTCGCCTATTGCAGCGAGAACATGAGCATCCCCGCCGCCATGGCCTTGGCACAGGATTTCGGCCTCGCCGGATGCGTCTTCACGGAACACTCCGGACACCTCTACTTCGACAAGGAAACGTACTGGGCCGGCCGGTTCCTGCCCGACGGCGTCGACTACGCCGGCCCCGGCCGGCGCTGCCGCATGGATGAATACCTCGACGCCCTCGCCGCGGCCGGGTGCCCCCCCGAGAACGCCGCGCTCGAGGTGGACTGCGACTTCCGCGGCCGCCCCGTGATCCGGCCCGCGGATCGCGGCCGGTTCCGGTATCTCACCGGCGCGATCCATCAGTTGGACGCCCTCAACGCGCCGCGGCCCGGCATCGACGCGGTGGCGGCCGAGTTCATGGCCAGTCTCGACACGTTCATCCGCAGCGGGATCCGCGTGCTGGCCCATCCGTTCCGCGTGTTCCGCCGCGCGGGACTCGAACCGCCCGCCACCCTCTTCGGGCCGGTGGCGCGCCTCCTTCGCGATTCCGCTGTGGCCGCGGAGATCAACTTCCACACCAACGAGCCGCCGCCGCGGTTCGTCCGGCTCTGCATCGACCTCGGCGTCGGGCTCACCCTCGGCAGCGATGCCCACAACCTCTACGAAGTGGGCGAATTCGCCCCCCACCTCGCCCTCCTCAAGGCCTGCGGCTACGACGGGCCCCTCGGCGACATCCTCGTGGATCCGCGCCACGCCGGCTGAGTGCGCCCGCCGGCTCGGCACGCCCGCCGGCCCGGCACGCCCGCCGGATCGAACTTGATACCGGCGCGCACCGGGGCTATCGTGCTGGGACTGGGAACCGGCCATGGTTCAGCCGCGGCCCGTCGGCGCGGCAGGAGGGACGGGCGTGGCGGATCAGCAAGAGCAACACGGAGCGGCGAGCCGGTACGACAGCTACATTCAGTTTCTCGGCACGGGCGCGGCCGACTGCCACGACAGCCCCGAGTTCCCCCATCGCCTCCAGCGCGGCGAATCGGCCGCCCTCCGGATCGAAGAACTCGGCGGCAAGAACGTCCGCCGCTACTCCTCCCTCTACATCGCGCCCGATATCGTGGTCGACTTCACCTCCCACGATCAGCTCCGCGCCCACGATGTGCCCGAGGAATGGATCCGCCACATTCTCTACACCCACGCCCACCCGGATCACTTCCAGCCCCGCGCCCTGCTCCGCCTCCTCCACTGGGCCTCCCAGCCCATCAACGTCTATGCCAGCCCCACCGTCCTCGCCGCGCTCCAGTTCGCGGCTCAGTATGAATGGGATCCCCCCGTCGCCAACTTCCGCGTCCGCCCCGACTGGCCCCGCCAGTTCGATCCGCCCCCGTTCCCCGTCAATCCCGGCGACGCCTTCGCCGTCGGATCCGCCCGCGTCTCCGCCGTGCTCGCCAACCACCAGATCGACGCGGCCAACGCCATCCTCGCCGAGCCCGCCCTCAACTTCGTCTTCCAGCGAAACGGCAAGGCCCTGCTCTACGCCCTCGATTCCGCCTACTTCCTGCCCGGTTCCTTCGAGATCCTGTCCCGGTTCCAGTTCGATATCGCCGTGTTCGACGGCACTTTCGGCACGCGCGATATCGATCCGGCCGCGTCGGGACACCAGAACGTGGCCATGCTCGAAGACACCGTCCAGCAGTTCCGCGACGCCGGGCTCTTCCGCCACAACGCCAAGATCGTCGCCAGCCACATCTACTCCGAGGAGTCCCACGCCGATCTCGCCAACCTGTTGGCCGCCAAGGGCATCATGCTCGCCTACGACGGCATGCGCATCGACTTCTGAGCACGGCCGCGGCCTGTGCCGGCAATCAGCGCGTCACGCGGAACACCTGTTCCCGCACCAGCGACAGCAACGGCGCCAACTGGGCATCAAGCTTGATCCAGTTGTCTTCGAGCGTGCCCTCGTCGGCGTTCGTCACCTCGAGCGACCACACCCCGCTGGCCGCGTCGCCCGCCGCGACCTCGATTGTCACGTCCCTCCGGTTGATCGCCGTCTGCCCCGTCGCCACCTGTTCGCCCGCCGGATTGCGCACGTTCACGCGAACCGTCTCCGCGCCCGCCCCCTGCGCCCGGATGGTGAACTTCTTCACCCCCTCAGGCACGCTGAAGTAGAGTCCCTCCGCGCCCCGGATCAGGCGCAGCCCGTCCCCCGTGTGCAACCCCACCGGCACCGTGCTTCCAGTCACGCTATAGGCGCACCCCCCCGCCGATACCGCGATCACGTAGAGCCCGTCTTCGGCCGGCGTAAACGCCGCCTTCCCCGATTCGTTGTGCGCCACGCTCCCCGCCGCCACTTCGTCGCCTACTACGTTCCGCACTTCCCACGTCAGCGGCGACTCATACCGCCCCACCGGCCGGTTCTGCAGCCCGATCTCCACCGCCTCGCCCGCCCGCACCACCACCACGAGCAGGTTGTCGCCGCGCAGTTGCACGAGGGGATACTCGGCCGCGCCGCCGGCCTCGGGCGGCACGAGCGCAGGCCCCTGGCCCGGCGCGGCGAACACGTCGAGCGCCCAGTTCTCGGGCGTCTCGCGCGCCTCATGCTGCGCGTCGAACCGGCCCGCCGCGATGGCCCGGTTGGCCCAGGTGAACCACTTCCAGTACTCCGCATGATCCTGCTTCGTGTATGTCGGGCCTTCGTAGAAGATCCAGTAGCCGTCCGTCACCTCCGACATCATCACGGCGTTTTTCCCCGAGAACTCCGGATCCGCCCCTTTCACCACCGGATCGATACCGCCCGCGTAGATAAACGGAATGCCCGCCTCCTCGGCCGCCACCCGCCGTTTGATCAGCAGTTCCCGGTTTGCCGCGAGCGCGCGCTCCTGCCGCGCGAACCGCGACGGCCGGCCGTACGTCGACGGATCTGCCAGGATGATGGGCGCCCGCTCCGTAGCCCATTCCGGATACGTCGCCTCGATCATGAACCGCGTGCCCGGCGCCGGATAGATGCAGAACTGGAACGTCGGATCGTGCGCGTCCACCGCCTCGCGTAGGGCGCGGCATCGATCGCGCCAGTGGGCGATCTGGAACGCTTCGAAGGCGTCATGGAGTCCCTGTTCGGTGAGCCACGGCCTGCGATCGGCCAGGGCGAGGGCGGGCAACTCGATGCCCTGGGCCTCGGCGAACTTGCCGAGGATCGTGTCATCGTAGGAGAGGGAATACAGGTTGCCCTGCCGGCCCGGCGCGTAGTTCTCGTAATCGAGGAACACGCCCATGAGGTGCTTGTTTTCGGCGCTGATCCGGGCGTATTCGACGATGTACTGGTGCGTCCACGCCCAGAACTCGTCCGAATTGGGGCTCCACAACGGCTGCTCGTTGCCGTTCGCCCACACCACCCGCTTCCCGTCCGCCTGGGGCCCCTCCGGCGCCGTCAACGTGCCCCGCATCCACGGCATGTGGTAGATGCCGTATTGCTCGCACCAGCCCGTCACGGCCCGCACTTCGTCCAGCTTGTCGTGCCCCTTCCGCGGTGAGAACACGTTGAACCCCGCCTCCGCGGAGGCCTTCACCATCCATTCCTCGGTAGTCCAGCCCGCCTCGGGCTGCATCACCTTGTCGACGAGGATGGTGAGTTTCACACTGCGCCCGAGTTCCGCGCGATCGATCGCCTCCGCACCCCACGCCACCTCCACGGCGCCCGCCGCCGCCAAAACCACCGCCACCAGCATGAGTCTCGCCCCGCCTCTTCGCATGTCCCCATCCTCCCGGTTGTCCTCCCGGCGCACCGCAGCCCGGGGCCCTGTTTCCCCCCTTATACCACACGCCGGGGACGTCGTACGCGGCCGGAGAGGCGCAGGTGCGGATCTGAGGCGCGCCGCCGGCGGGAAGGCTGGGCGATCAGAGGGTGGGCTGGACGTAGAGGCCGGCCAGATCTTCCTCGGCGAGTTCGGCCATGCTCCCGGCCTTGAACGGCGGGGGCAGGACGGCGTCCGTCTGGCGCTTGCGGTTCTCATACCGGCCGGCGAGGATGGCGCGGCGGAGTTCCTGGGGCGTGTCAAAGGGCTCGTCCGTCTCGATCCAGAACCGGTTCATGAAGTTGAGCCCATGCGCATCCGAGGAATACACGGGCGCCATGTTGTGCTGCGCCGCATACGCGACGGCCTGGGCCGCCTGCGCATCCTCGGGATGGTTGCACGTATACACCTCGATGGCATCGAGGAGGCCGCAATACTCCGGCAACGCGTCGTGCCAGCGGAACGGATGGGCGAGCACGGTGAGGTAGCCGTCCGCGCAGGCCTGGGCGAGCACCTCGCTGGGCGTGTGGAGCGACTCATAGATCGGGCTCTCGGCGCCGAGCACGAGGATGTCGTGGTTGTCGGGCAGGGCGATCTCGATGCCGGGCAGCACGCGAACCCGCTCGCAGTGCTCGCGGAGCGCCGCTAAGTCATGCGCTGGCCAGACTTTATTGTGATCCGTGACGAACACCGCGTCGTATCCGCTCGCCTCGGCCATGGCGATCAACTCGGGTGCCGCAATCCGCGAACACGAGGAAAACACGTCCGTGTGGGAATGGAGTTCTACTTTCATTCAATCCATCTCGTTGGTTGCTGCTCTTGCTTTAGTATACCATTCTGAGCGGGGTGGGTTCCTCCTCGGGGCGATCCGGCTGATCGGCGCGGCTCGGCAACGGCGCAGATCCGGACAGACTTTGCGGACACGGCCCGGTATAATGGCATTGGGCGAGGGGTTTCTGTCTTCGCGAGAACGGGGAGGGCGGCGCTGTGGTTAACGATCCGCCGGAGGCCGGCCGGGTGCGCGCGGCAGACAATGAGCCGCGCTTCCCCTTTGTCTGCCCCCACTGCGGCCACCTGCTTCGCATCCGCATGCACCACGAAGGCCGTGCCGGCCGCTGCAAACACTGCGGCCAGGAGTTCGTCCCGACACGCGCCAGCGCTGCCCCGGCCCCCGATCAAACGGCCCCCGATCCCCCGCCCGCAGAACCCGCGGCCTCCCGGCCCGCGGCCCCAAGCCGGCTCACGCGCCTCATCGAGCCCGGCCTCGAGCCGCCCCGGGAACTCCTCGACGAACTCGACGCCCTCCTGCTCGAACCCGGCGACGTTGTCGCGGGCCGGTTCGAAGTCGTCGAGCTGATCGGCTTCGGCCCGTCCGGCTGCGTGTACGACGTGGCCGATCGCGAGCACGACGGCGCCCACAAGGCGCTCAAGGCCATGGCGCCCTCGCTCGTCGCCACGCACACCGCCCGCGAGCGGTTCCGGGCCGGCATCGAGGCGGTGCAGCGGCTGAAACATGACGGGATCGTCAAAGTCAACGAGGCCGGCCAGGACGAGGAACGCGGATTCGAGTATTTCACCATGGAACACGTGTCCGGCCAGCCCCTCCGCCGATTCCTCAGCGAACGGGGCGGCCCCCTGCCCCCGCGCGAGGCCGTCGACATCGCGTGCCGGGTGTGTGAGGCCCTCGAACACGCCCATGAACACACGGTCCACGGCAATCTCAAGCCGGAGAACGTCCTCGTGCAGGCCGACGGCGCCGTCAAAGTGCTCGATTTCGGCCTGGCCGCCCTCATGACCACCGGGCATTTGGCCAAGTCGAGCGAAGCCTTCGGCACCACCGGCTACCGCGCCCCCGAGCAGAGCGTCCACCTCCAGGAACCCGACGAACGCGCCGATCTCTATTCCCTAGGCGCGCTCCTCTACCTCATGCTCACCGGAGAGCCCCCGGGCCGCCCGCGCCAGGCCCCGTCACGGCTTGCCGACGGCGTACCCAAGGGGCTCGATGCGGCCGTCATGGCCTGCCTCGAACCCGAGCCCGCACGCCGGCCCGCGTCGGCCCGCGCCCTGCGCCACGCCCTGAACCGCGCCGTCACCGCCCGGCGCGATCTCTCCCTCGTCATCGCCGCCGTCGGACTCGTCGTCATCGCCCTGGCCTGGGCCACCTCGCACTACATCGCCCGCGAATCGGAGCCGCCGGCGCCCAGGAACGCGCCCCTCCGCCCGTCCACGCCCGCGCCGCGGCCCGTCACGCCCGATCCGGCCGCCTCCGTGGCCCCGCGGCTTCCCGTCAAGCCCGCCGCGCCTCCGCCCGCCGCCGCCCAGTTCGCCCCGGGGCAGGTGCAGATCTTCGCCGGCATCGAGTTCGTGTGGATCCCCCCCGGCACCTTCGACATGGGCAGCCCCGCCGACGAACCCGAACGCGAAGACGATGAAACCCTCCACACCGTGGCCATCAACCGCGGCTTCTGGCTCGGCCGCTACGAAGTGAGCCAGGCCGAGTGGGCCGCCGTCATGGGCGCGGTGCCGGCCAAGTTCACCGGCGACGACCTGCCCGTCGAGACGGTGTCCTGGGACGACTGCGACGCCTATCTCCGCCGGCTCAACGAGGCTCACGACGAGCGGTTCCGGCTGCCCACCGAAGCCGAATGGGAGTACGCCTGCCGCGCCGGCACCGGCACCGCGTTCCATTTCGGCCCGATCCCCTCCACCGACGAGGCCAACTACGACGGATCCTTCGTCTACCCCGGGGGCGCCCCCGGCCTCCAGCGCAACGCCACGCTGCCCGTCGGCAGTTTCGCCCCGAACGCCTGGGGCCTGTTCGACATGCACGGCAACGTCGCCGAATGGTGCCAGGATTGGTATGACCCCTACCCCGACACGCCCGTGGCCGATCGCTTCGGGCCAGACCGCGGCACCAAACGCGTGTTCCGCGGCGGCAGTTGGTATAACGCGCCCGCCCTGTGCCGCTCGGCCAACCGCGACGCCAGCGATCCCGCCCTCCGCAGCCGCACCCACGGCCTCCGCCTCTGCAAAGATCCGTGACGCCACACAGGCCCCGGCGGCCGGGGACGAGGGCAATCACAGTCAATCCCGCCGCAAGACCTCTCACCAGGCCGGGGGAGAATGGGGCTTCCTTAAAACCCCTTCTATTATGTAGCGCAGCGTTGTTTACCCCCCCCGCGAGCTAACCCATTGTCTTGCCCGAAGATGGGGGCGCAGTCCAGTGGTCAGGGGGGATGGGCCTGCGTCATAAAAGTGGGTTTTCGTGTCTCAAGCAGTCAGTATGGGTGGTTTTCTGCAGATTAGACGTCGAGCGTCGTCCAGT
>JAFGTL010000670.1 GCA_016934125.1 Candidatus Hydrogenedentota bacterium | reverse complement strand
TCGCTGGCGGATCGTGTTCCCCCCGGAGGTGTTCGTGGGGCAATTCCAGAAAATGGCCGACGGATTCCAGCAAACCCTTGAAGCGCTCCGGCAAGCCGCGGCGGGTGTCAAGGTGAAGGGGCCGTACGCCAAGGCCTTCGCGGCCGAGCAGGATGTCGCCGAGGTGTGCGCCATCCACTTCCGTAGCGTGGCCAACCAGGCCCGCTTCATCCTGGCCCGCGACGCCCTCGCCGCGGCAAAGGATGCGGACGCGGCCAAGGGCCCCCTCGATACGCTCGAAGCGCTGCTCGAAGACGAGATCCGGCTGGCCGTGCGGCTCCACACCATCCAGGGCCGCGACTCGCGGTTCGGGTTCGAGGCGTCCAACCACTACTTCTACATCCCGGTGGATCTGGCCGAGAAAGTGGTGAACTGCCGCGATCTTCAGACGCGCTGGCTCCCGGCCGAACGGGCCAAGTGGGGGTTGTAGGCCGCGCCGCTAGCGGATAGTGGCGCGCTCGATGGTGTATTCGTCGAGGGCGGCAGGATCGGGCTCGACGCCGATGCCGGGCGACGGGTGCGCGGCGAACTGAGACGGCGCCGAGTGCGTCATGGGCGGCGTGGCGAGATCGCGCCGGTAGAACCGCTCGCTCGGGAAGATGTCGGACGGGTAGGCGATGTTGGGCAGCGTGGCCAGGGCGAGGCAGTGGGACGCGCCGACGGCCGATTCGAGCATCCCGCCGATCCAGCACGGGACGCCCGCGTCCCGGCAGAGATCGTGGATGGCGAGGGCGGGGGTGAGGCCGCCGACGCGGCCCGGCTTGATATTCACCCACCGGCACGCGCCGATCTGGATGGCCTTGCGCGCCTTGTCGACGGAGGTGATGCTCTCGTCGAGGCAGATGGGCGTGTCGATGGACGCCTGGAGCGTCGCGTGGTCGATGAGATCGTCGTGGCTCAGGGGCTGCTCGATCATGGCCAGGTTGTAGCGGTCGAGTTTCTTGAACATAGGCAGATCGTCGAGGGTGTAGGCGCTGTTGCAGTCGATGTGGAACGTCGCGTCCGGGAACGCCGTGCGCACGGCATCGATCATGTCGAGATCCCAGCCGGGGCGATACTTGAGTTTGACGCGCTTGTAGCCGGCTTCGAGTGCGGCCGCGATTGTCTCGATGAGCAGATCGACGGTTTCCATGATGCCGAAATCGGCCCCCGCATCGACGACGGGGCCGGTGCCGCCGATCAGTTTCCAGAGCGGCTCGCCGGCACACCGGGCGTGGAGATCCCACCAGGCGAGATCGAAGGCCGCTTTCGCGAAGGGATTGCCCTTGATGCCCGCGAGCGCGGCCTGGAGTTCCCCGCCCGAGCCGAGGCCGCGGCCGAGCAACAGCGGGGCGATGAAATCGCGCGACAGGACGAACTGGGTGGCGGCGCACTCGGGCGAGTAAGCCGGATACCGCCACGGCGCGGCCTCGCCCCATCCGTAGGCGTCGCCCGACGTCATCCGCACGAGCACGGACTCGACGGTGTCGTCGTTGCCGAAGGCCGTCCGGAAGGGATACACGAGGGGCATCGCCACACGAACGAGTTCCATCCCGTCGATCTTCATGTGCATTCCCCATTGGGCGCGGTGCGCGCCGGATCGCGAATCGCCCTACCTTATCCCACCCGGCGCCGGCGCCGCAACCCAGAACGTCTGGTAGCGAAGGGCGGCGCGCCCGACGTTGCGAGACGACGCGGGCGCGACGCGGGAAATTGATCCGGCCCCGCACCGTCTCTATCATGGGGCGCTGGGCGCACGAGACAAGGAGAGGGACTCATGAAGAAGGTGGTGACGTTCGGCGAAGTCATGATGCGGCTGGCGCCGCCGGGATTCCAGCGGTTCGTGCAGGCGCGCTCGTTCGAGGCGACCTACGCCGGGGGCGAGGCGAATGTGGCCGCGTCGCTGGCCCAATACGGGCACGCAGTGGAATACGTGACGCGGCTGCCCGAGAACGAACTCGGGGACGCGTGCCTGAATTTCCTGCGGCAATACGGGATCGGCGTGTCGCACATCGTGCGGGGCGGCGATCGGCTCGGCATCTATTTCCTCGAAACGGGCGCGGCCCAGCGCTCGAGCAAGGTGATCTACGATCGGGCCAACTCGGCCCTGGCCACCATCGAGCCGGGCATGGTGGACTGGAAGGCGGCGTTTGCCGGGGCGAACTGGTTTCACTGGACGGGGATCACGCCGGCCATTTCGGAATCGGCGGCGGCGGCCTGTCTTGAGGCCGTGGAATGCGCGCGGCACCAGGGCCTCACGGTGTCGTGCGATCTCAACTACCGCGGGAAGCTGTGGAAATGGGGCAAGCCGGCCGGCGAGGTGATGCCCGAACTGGTGTCGCTGTGCAATGTGGCCGTCGGCAACGAGGAAGACGCGGACAAGGTGTTCGGCATCCGCGCGCCCGATGCGGACGTGACGGGCGGCCGGGTGCGCGCCGAGTCGTACGGCCACGTCTGCGAGGAGTTGAACCGGCGGTTTCCGAACCTGGACACCATCGCCGTGACGCTGCGCGGCTCGCTTTCGGCGAGCCACAACACGTGGAGCGCGGTGCTGTATCATGACGGCACGCTGTGGCGCGGCCCGGCGTTCGATATCGTGCCCATCGTCGATCGCGTCGGCGGCGGCGACAGTTTCGTCGGCGGCCTGATCCACGGGCTCAAGACGTATGACAACAAGCAGGCGGCCCTGGATTTCGCCGTGGCGGCGTCGTGTCTCAAACACAGCATCCCGGGCGATTTCAACGTGGTTCGCGCGGCCGAGGTCGAGAAGCTCATGCAGGGCGATGCCTCCGGGCGCGTGAGCCGGTAACCGGCCCCGTTGCCCGCCCAGCCCCGGTTCGAGTAGAGAGGAGAAGTATGTCAATCAAGTGGATCGTCGCCGATGTGGACGGCTGCATCAGCCCCGAGGAGTCGGCGCCGTGGGATTTGGAGGCCTTCGGCCGGTTTGCGCGCCTCGTGCGCGAGGCCGCGGCGGGCCGCGGCACCCTCGCGCCGCTCACCCTGTGCACCGGCCGGCCCCAACCCTACGCGGAGGCGCTCATGAAGGTGCTCGATGTGCGCGCCCCGGCCATCTGCGAGAACGGGGCCGTGCTCTATTCGCTCCACGATAACCGGGCCCGGTTCGGCCCGGGCGTCACCGAGGAGAAGATCCTCGCGCTCCGCGCAGTGCGCGGCTTCATCGAAACGGAACTCCTGCCCGCCCATCCTGACGCGCTCCTTCAGTTCGGCAAGGAGGCGCAGATCTCCGTGTTCTCCGAGACAGGCGAGGCGTTTGCGGACGTGACGGCCCGGGTGGAGGCCTTCGCCGCGGCGAACGGCGGGCCCGAACTTGTCATCAACCGGACGCCCTTCTACCTGAACATCTCGCTGGCCGGCGTCGACAAGGGGAGCACGCTGCGGGCGCTGTTCAGCGAACTCGGTGTAGGCCGCGAAGACGTGGCCGGCATCGGCGACTCCGAAGGCGATCTGCCGCTGCGGGAGGCCGTAGGGTTCTTCGCGTGCCCGGCCAACGCGCGCTCGTGCCTCAAGGCGGTGGCCGACTACGTGTCCCCCTACGAGGACATCGAGGGCATGCTCGACATCCTCCAGCGCCCCGAGGTGCAGCGCGGCTAGAACGCCGCGCGGCGGAGACGCCGCGTAGCGATCACGGCCGCCCGGGGCCGTACAGCGCGAGCAGATCCGCGTCCACCTTGCTCTTCACCGTCCGGCGATCGAGGCCGAGCCGGGCCGCGGCGGCCTGGTAACTGTGCGTGTCGGCGTACGCGAGCGTGCAGTAGTGGCGCAGCAGATCGTCCGCCGACAGGCGGCCCGTTCGCACCGCTTCGAGAAAGGCCTCGCGCGGCCCGCCCCGTTGCTCGCGGGGCGGATGGTAGGCGCGGCGAATCATGACGTTCCGCACGCACTGTTCCAACTCGCGCACGTTGCCTGGCCAGGCGTAATCGGCATCGAGCTGCGTGGCAATCCAGGCCTCGACCTCGGCGGTTAGCGCTTCCGCTTCCGCCTCGCCCGCGACGCGCCGGGCAATGAACAGCACGAGGTTGTGAAGCTGTTCGGGCGCGCCTTCGAGCTGCTCGCGGAGCGAGGGGGTTTGGATGGTG
>JAFGTL010000669.1 GCA_016934125.1 Candidatus Hydrogenedentota bacterium | reverse complement strand
TTGCCTCTCGGGACGGGTGGTCGACAGCAGCGCGGGCCCGGTGTACGGCGCCCTCGTCAGGGCGTGCGGCCTGGACTACTGCGGCCTCACCTTCGCACGCACGGCCAGCGACGGCACCTACTGCCTCCCTGTCAAGCGCAACTCGACGGTGCGGCTCGAGGCCGTGCCGCCAGGCGGCCTTCTGGTGGCCGATTCTCTGGATGTGTCCGTGCCGGACACGGCCGCGTCGTGCGGAAGCGGCAACTGTATGCAGGTCAATGACTTAGTGGTCGCCTTCGACTCCTGCGTCAGCGGCCACGTCACCGAGCCGGACGGCACGCCCATTGACGGGGCCGAGGTGTTCACCTCGGGCGGCGGCCATGCCGTGACGGGCGCGGACGGCGCCTTCTGCATGCGCGTGCCCGGCAACGTGTGGTTGGCCGTGTACGTCGTCGGCCGGCCGCCCAAGGCCGTGCTCACGCCCGCCGCCGCGACTTGCGAAGCGGGCAACTGCGCCGAAGTCGAGTTGTGCGTCGACTACCCCGAAGATGGCGACGTCGTCGGCTTCATCTTCAGCAATCTGGACACCGTCGAGCATCTCGTGCTCCCCGACGAGAAAAACCACACGTCGACGGCCATGTTCTTCTCGGGCTACGAAGGCGAGCAGTTCGACCTCTACGAGACAGGCAGCGTGATCGACTCCTGCGAGGTGTTCACGCCGGTGCTCAGTCTGGATTTCAGTCTGGCGCTGTATATCGGCGCCGCCTGGAACAGCCAACTCGCGTTCCAACTGCTCTTCGATCTCGATTTCGCCCTCAACGCGCCTTTCCTCAACGATTTGGTGCCTGACGGCGAGGTGTTCGGCGCGCTCGATCCGGGCTCGCCCGCTACGTTGACGGATGGCACGGACACGATCGACATGCTCCGGCCGCTCGATTACTACTACGAACTCTTCGGCGATGGCTACTGGGACACGCTCGGCTACGCCTATCTCGAACCGTGGATGGGGGGCTGGTTTGTCCAGTCGCCGGCGGTGTCCAGTGCCTTCGACAACGGCGATGTGCTCACGTACACCTGGCCGGGGGGCGTCGACATCGGCGCCTTCTCCGTCACCGGGCAGATCCCCGGGCGCCTCAATTTCACCGCCCCCGCCACGCTCAACGGCATCCTCGACGCCGAACCGCTCGCAGATCTCACGCTGCAGTGGGATGCCACCACCCCGGGCGATCTGGTTACCATCGTCCTTGAGACGGTGGTTCTCGACACGGCCAAGTCTTCGCTCGAGTTCGGCGTGGTGGTATGCCGGGTGGCCGATGACGGCGAATACACGATCCCGGCGGCCACGCTGGCCCAGTTGCCGGCCGCGGACGGCCTGTTCGCGGTTCGCACGAACTTCCTGCTCGCCGTGCGCCACGAGATCGTCAAGCAGCCCGTGCCCCTCCCCCGCGCCGGCGGCACGGGCTATGTCGTGCTGTTCAGCAGTCCCGAGCCCACCATGGCCTGCTCGTTCGACGCCAGCTTCGGCCTGTAACGGTGCGCGCCGGACGCCGCCGCGGGCTGCCCGTGCCCCGGACTTCACACGTGCTGCGGGGCGTGCTATAGTTGGGCCATGCCCGTGGACGACGCACATCGCGATTGGCTGGCCCTGACCCTCGTGCCAGGGATCGGCACGGCCCTGTTCATCCGGCTGCTGGCGCGGTTCCACAGTGCCGAGAACGTGCTGCGGGCGTCGCGGGGCGCCCTCGAAGAGGTGGTCGGCCCCGTATTGGCCGAGCGGATTGCCCAGTACGCCGACGTCGCCGACGTGAGCGGCCAGGAACGCGCCTTGGAGAAGCACGGCGCGGGCCTGGTGACGCTCGAGGATCCGGAGTACCCCCTCCTGCTCGCCGAGATCTACGATCCCCCCCTTGTCCTGTTCACGCGGGGGGCGCTCACCGAGGCGGATCAGTGTTGCGTGGCCATCGTGGGCACGCGCCGGGCCACGCCCTACGGGATCCGGATGGCGGAACGATTCGGCCGTGAACTCGCCCATCGGGGCGTGACGGTCGTGAGCGGCATGGCGGCCGGCATCGATGCGGCGGCCCATCGGGGGGCGCTCGAAGCGGGCGGCCGCACCATCGCCGTCCTCGGCAATGGCGTCGACGTGGTGTATCCCCCGCAGCACGCCGAGTTGATGCAGGAGATCATCGCCCACGGCTGCGTCCTGTCCCAGTTCCCCATGGGCACCGAGCCATCCCGCGGGCATTTCCCCTATCGGAACCGGCTGATCAGCGGGCTCAGCCAAGGCACGCTCGTGGTCGAGGCCCCCATCAAGAGCGGCGCCCTCATCACCGCGCGGCACGCCGCCGATCAGGGCCGCGAGGTGTTTGCCGTGCCCGGCCAGGTGGGCGTGAAGAACAGCGAAGGCCCCCACTCCCTCATCCGCGACGGCGCCAAACTCGCCGAAACCGTCGAAGACATCCTCGTTGAACTCGAGCTTCCGGTGCAGAAAACGCCGGCCCGCACGGAACCGCAGCTTGCCCCGCCGGACAAGGCCGTGTCCGCGGATGCCCCGGCCGCATCCGGCCGGGAACGCGCCATCCTGGCCGCGGTGGCCCCGGAGGGCTCCTTCGTGGACGAGATCGCCGCGGCCTGCCGGATCCCGGTGTCCGAAGC
The DNA here is from genome assembly GCA_016934125.1 of Candidatus Hydrogenedentota bacterium. Taxonomy (GTDB): domain Bacteria; phylum Hydrogenedentota; class Hydrogenedentia; order Hydrogenedentales; family SLHB01; genus JAFGTL01. The sequence goes on along the minus strand of JAFGTL010000669.1, from coordinate 424 downwards.
GCTGAGTTCGCTGACCGTGCTGGAACTCAAGGGATTGGTACGCCAGTTCAGCGGAAAACGATTCGCACCGCGATGAGCATGCTGTTCGATCTGGTGGAGAAAGTCCGCAAAGGGGAGCCCATCCCCGTGCCGCTGGCCTGTGCCCTCAGCGCGGCCACGCCCCTCTACCGGCTCGGCATGCTGAAGCGCTTGGCCGGGCGCCGGGTGCGCGTCGATGCCCATGTCATCAGCTTCGGCAACCTCACCGCCGGCGGCACCGGCAAAACGCCCGCCGTGATCGAGCGCGCCCAGTCCGAGGCGGCCGCGGGCCGGCGCGTGGCCGTGCTCACCCGGGGCTACGGCAGCCAGCACCGCGGCGCGCTGACGGTGGTGGACACCGCCGGGCGCGAGGCCGGCGAAGGGGAATGGCTGGGCGACGAGCCCG